>NZ_JBLWMW010000023.1:0-45600 GCF_048515945.1 Pseudoalteromonas 'SMAR' | reverse complement strand
TTTCTGTTTCTGTTTCTGTTTCTGTTTCTGTTTCTGTTTCTGTTTCTGTTTCTGTTTCTGTCAAAGTATTTTCTGTGCTGGCACTTTGGTCAAGAGACGCCGTTGCAGCCATAACCATTTGGTTGTCATTACCCGATGGTGAAGCTAAATCTGGCGTATTGGCTTCATCGTTTATAGCCATCGCTGGGGCCGGGGTCGCGGTAACCTCATTATTGCTAGCAACGATGGCATTGGCTTCGTCAGCATTAACACTGTTTACCACCCCATAGACACCGGCGCTGGCAATACCAGTGAACACAGCCGTTGCCATAAAAATCCGTTTCCAATGCCATTGGTAAGTAACCGAGGTGGTCTCTGGCGGGGTTTTGCTTACCGATGTTTTTATGACAATTTTTTGTGACATTGCTTCGCTCCTGTGTCTGTCACTGGTAATTATTCACTCAAGGTCGCAATTAACCAAGCGCGGATCGCTTTTATCTCATCCAAGCACACTTGGTGTTCCATTGGATAATCCTGCCAGCTGACCTGATAGCCTTGTTGCTGTAACACCTGATATGCCTGTTGGCCTGCCGCCATGGGCACCACCGGATCGGCGCTGCCATGAGCCATAAAAATATTCAGATCTTGCTGCTCTGCCTCAGTGGCTAACTTGTCGGGCGCACACATATACGTTGATAATGCCATCACCCCAGCCACTTTCACTGGCAGTCGAGGTGCGAGGTGTAATGCAATCACGCCACCTTGTGAGAACCCTGCCAGTACAATGCGCTGCGGCGCAATACCGCGGTCGAGTTCAGCTTGCACCAGAGCTTCAACTTGCGCTGCCGAGTCTCTCACACCTTGCTCGTCGGCTCTTTTATCTAGATCAAACGATTTAATATCATACCAAGAGCGCATCACCATGCCGCCATTAATGGTGACCGGTTGCTCTGGAGCGTGAGGAAAAATAAAGCGTACTCCAAGCTCGTCAGGCAGTTGCAACTCTGGAGCAATTGGCAAAAAGCCATTACCCGAATCGCCCAGGCCATGCAGCCAGATCACACTCGCTTGATGTTGCCCCTTTGCTGGGTATTCTACAAACTCAAGCATTAATCGTGCTGCCACTCTATGGCAACATTGGCTTGTTTCGTTGCAGCATCGCTCATAAACTGCCAAAACTCTGCGCCTGAGCGATTGTCGATCCACTGCTCACCACGGAGTTCAAAGTGGTGACCGTTAAACTTAGTGGCAACCCATACTTGATGTAATGGTGCTTGCTTGTTGATAACAATCTTACTTTTATCAGGGAAAATAATCTCTAGAATGCCCGCTGCAGATTCATAGTCTAAATCGGCGCCACAATCATCAATTTGTTCTTCAATTGTCAACATCAGCGCATCGGCTAACGCATGGTATTCACTGTCTGTCATGATGGTTTCCTCTTACCCTTTGCGAGAAGGCTTTTCACTGTATTGCATCACAATACGAATGCAATACCATGAAGGTGAAATTTCGCCAGCGAAAAGCTGCTTTTTTTATCAATTCTGTTACTCTGCGATTATAAAGGCACTAACATGAATTATCTAATGAAAGCGACACCTTACAACTTTAGCGTATTTGCACTTGTTTTTGTTACTTTAATCGGATTATCTGGCTGTGGTCAAAGCGGTCCGCTCTACCTACCCGAAGCGCAGCAGCAAAAAAATCAGCCGCAGTCGAGTACCAAGCCCAAGCGTGAAGCCACGGCTAAACAATCGGAGGGCGAAGATGGACTACTTTAACTACCAAGAGGGTGAGCTATTTGCCGAGCAAGTCGCGGTTCGTGACATTGCCCAGCAATATGGTACACCTTGTTATGTCTACTCCAAAAAAACCTTTGAGCGACACTATCATGCCTTTACTGACGCCGCCAAAGGTCACCCTCACTTAGTGTGCTACGCCGTTAAAGCCAATTCCAATATTGCCGTGCTGCATACCTTAGCAAAGCTAGGTTCTGGCTTTGATATCGTATCAAAAGGTGAGTTGGCGCGAGTATTACAAGCCGGTGGCGATGCCAACAAAGTGGTCTTTTCTGGGGTTGCAAAAACCGCCGACGAAATCGCATACGCGCTAGAGCAAGGTATTAAATGCTTCAATGTTGAGTCAGTTGCGGAGCTGCATCGCATTAGCGAAGTTGCCACAAGCATGGCAACCACAGCGCCTATTTCGGTACGGGTAAACCCAGATATTGACGCCAAAACCCACCCTTATATTTCCACGGGCTTAAAAGAAAATAAGTTTGGCATTGATATTAAAGCGGCGTTTGAGGTCTATCAGCTGGCCTACGCTCTCCCTGGGTTAGAAGTGGTTGGGATCGATTTCCATATCGGCTCACAATTGGTTGAAGTAACTCCATTTTTAGCCGCTTTAGATAAGGTGTTGGCACTCATTGATGAGCTCGAAAAGGCTGGCATTACCCTAAAACACCTAGATATTGGTGGTGGTTTAGGGGTCCCCTATGACAGTGAAAAGCCACCCCACCCTAGCGCCTACGCCGCTGAAATTAAAGCAAAGTTAGCGCGCTTTCCCCAGCTGCAACTGATTTTTGAGCCTGGCCGCGCCATTGCAGCCAACGCCGGCATTTTAGTCACCAAAGTTGAGTTTATAAAACCCACCGAACACAAACACTTTGCCATTGTGGATGCCGGCATGAATGACATGCTACGACCTTCATTATACCAAGCCTGGCAAAATATCATTGCCGTAACACCGCGAGATGATGTCGCCGCGGCTAACTATGACGTGGTCGGCCCGGTCTGCGAAACTGGGGATTTTCTCGGTAAAGATAGAATGCTGAAAATTGCCCCTGGCGATTTGCTCGCTCAGCGCAGTGCCGGTGCCTATGGCTTTACCATGAGCTCTAACTATAATTCGCGACCCCGTTGTGCTGAAATCATGGTGGATGGCGAGCAACACTATGTAATACGTCAGCGTGAACCACTCGAGTCACTGTGGCAATATGAGCAATTACCGCCACAGTCTTAAGTCCGTAGTGTGGATGAGTCAATAGCAATGCTGTACTCAGCTTTCCTAATCACCTCATCCATGGCAAAGTAATAGTTAAGCGAGGCTCAGGGTTAATAGCCCCAGAAGATTCCACTTTATGTTTATAAACTTTTCAAAAATGCATGGTCTAGGCAACGATTTTATGGTGATCGACAATGTCACCCAGAATGTGTTTTTGTCACGAGATCAAATAAAAAAGCTTGCCAATCGTCATTTTGGTATCGGCTTTGATCAACTGTTAATGGTTGAGGCTCCTTATTCTCCAGATTTAGACTTTCATTACCGCATTTTTAATGCCGATGGTAACGAAGTGGAACAATGCGGCAATGGCGCACGATGTTTTGCTCGTTTCGTTAGAATGAAAGGCTTGACCAATAAGCACAAGGTTACGGTCTCGACCAAAGGCGGAAATATCACCCTTTACACGGAAAAAGATGGCCAAGTAACGGTCAACATGGGCAAGCCCAACTTTACCCCGAGTGCCATCCCGTTTCGTGCCAATAAACAAGAAAGCACCTATATTATAAGAGCGCAGGAGCATACCGTCTTTTGCAGTGCCGTCTCTATGGGCAATCCCCATGGCGTGGTGATGGTAGACAACCTCGAAACGGCCGACATCACCACCTTAGGCCCACTACTTGAACATCATGAGCGGTTTCCGCAAAAAGCCAACATTGGCTTTATGGAAATTGTCTCTCGTGAGTACATTAAATTGCGAGTATGGGAGCGTGGTGCCGGAGAAACCTTAGCCTGTGGCAGCGGTGCTTGTGCCGCGGTGGTTGCTGGAATTGAGCAAGGCAAACTCGACGAAACCGTGCGTGTTGACCTTCCGGGAGGCAGCTTGCAAGTTCGTTGGTCAGGGGATGGGCAGGTAGTTAAAATGACCGGCCCCGCAGAGCATGTTTTTGATGGGCAAATAGCAATATGACAAAACAGCAACTCCCTTTGCAAGAGCAGCAAGTGGTTGATTACTTACGCCATCATCCAGACTTTTTATTACGCCACCCCTACTTGTTGGTTGATTTGCAGTTGCAGCAACAACAGCAGGGCTTACCGAATTTAGCCTTACATCAGCAGCGCATGCTCAGAGACGAGCTCGATAATTTAAAGCAACAAGTGCAGGACATGGTGCAATACGCAAAGTCCAACGAGCTGGTGTTTAAGCAACTGAGTCAATGTCAGCTGGCGATTATGCAGTGCCAAGCATTGAGTGATATCAATCACACTTTAGCAGAGCGCTTTGCCACTCACCCTGATATTCAAGCATGTCAGCTGCTGCCCGTTAGTGATGAGCTCGACGACTTAATCAAAGCGAAATTGGCACACCATGATCACTATTTAGGCCGCTTAAGCCCAGTATTAGCAGGCCTGCTCTTTAGTGATGCTGAAGTGGGCTCTGTGGCCTTATATCGCGTCAATGCAGCAACCAAAGGCGAGTATATTCTGGCATTTGCCAGTAACAGCGCTGAGCATTTTTCACCACAGCACGACAACATGCTCATCGATGCCTTTATTCAAACCCTGACTTTAAAACTTGCAGAGCTAGCATGACCACCACAACGCTTGATGCATCTTGGACATCAGCGATAACTGAGTTTATGGCCTATTTGCGCCATGAACGGGGTTACTCTCAACATACCATCACACAATACCAGACGCAGCTCATTCAAGCGGCGGAATTTTTCAGTCAGCAGGCTTCGTCTTGGCTAGCGGTGAGCAGTGAGCAAATTCGCCGTTACAGTATGTGGCTAAGAGGAAAAAATTACAGCCCCCGCACCATTAACTTAAAACTCAGCTGTGTCCGCAGCTTCTATAAATTTTTAAAGCTAAAATCGGCCTCACAACACACCATCAGCAACCCGGCAGAGCAGATAAAAGGCCCTAAGTTTCAACGTCCGCTGCCAAAAAACCTCGATGTTGACCAAATGGCACAACTGCTGGAGATCCCTGCTGACGACCCTTTAGCCATTCGCGACAAAGCCATGATGGAATTAATGTACTCCAGCGGCTTGCGTTTAAGTGAACTGGTTAATGCCAATATTTATGATGTCCGAGAAGGCGAGATCCGCGTCCTTGGTAAGGGTAACAAAGAGCGAGTAGTGCCCGTGGGAGGCAAAGCCTTAACGGCCTTATCGGCTTGGCTCAAGTTACGCGATCAGTTTGCCAGTGCTGAAGAGCCGGCGCTTTTCGTCAGCAAATTAAAACGCCGCATTAGCGCCAGACATGTCAGAGAGCGCATGAAAGAATGGGGCATAAAGCAAGGCGTCAGCACCCCCATTCACCCGCATAAGTTGCGCCACTCTTTTGCCAGCCATATGCTGGAGTCCAGTGGCGACCTCAGAGCGGTGCAAGAAATGCTTGGCCACTCCAGCTTGTCGGCGACTCAAGTATATACTCATGTCGACTTTCAGCACCTTGCTAAGGTGTACGATAATGCCCACCCTCGAGCCAAAAAACAAAAAGACTAACCGTTATGCGTTTTAATAAAGCAATTCCAGCGATTTCAGCCATTAGTTTTGACTTAGACGACACCCTCTACGATAACCGCCCTATTATTAAGGCTGCGGTGCAAGCAATGGATACTCACCTCAATAAAATAGCCGCGTGGCAGCAACAAGGCCCAAATTTTTGGCACCATTGCCGCAAGCAGGCACTAGAGCAACAACCTCGCTTAGCGGAAGACGTTACCCTGTGGCGTCAAGCAGCATTACAATATGGTTTTGCCCAACTAGGCTACCCCGAAGCCGAGCTGCGCCAAGCAGCTCAATCGGCATACCAAGCTTTTGCTGATGCTAGGAGCAATATCACCGTTTCAGACACTGTGATTAAGCTGTTGGCGCAATTACGCCGCAAATACCCCGTTATTGCCATCACCAATGGCAATGTCGAAGTGGAAAAATTTAACCTTAAAGACAGCTTTGATCTGGTATTAAGAGCTGGCATTGATGGCCGCGCCAAGCCTCACCCCGAACTGTATCAACGCGCGTGTAGCCATTTTAAGCTAACCCCAAACACTTTATTGCACGTTGGAGATAGCTTAGACACTGATGTTCAAGGGGCACACCGAGCCGGGTGTAGCAGCGTTTGGTTACGCAATCAGTTTACTTCGTACCAGTATAAGGGCCTTGCTCACCTTGAAATAGATAATATACATTCTCTGGAAATCCTGTTGTGACGATTTAGCCCATGAGGTTGCATTCATAGCGCTAATCACGTACTAATAATGGCCTCCAAACAACCATAAGAACGGAAGTGAATTATGTCATCTCAGGACACTAAGAGTGATACCGGCTTTTTTGGCCATCCAAAAGGCCTGCAAACTCTGTTCCTCACTGAAATGTGGGAGCGCATGAGCTACTACGGCATGCGAGCCATGCTAGTACTTTTTATGACCGCCAGCTTACAAGAGCAAGGGCTTGGCTTTACGGTTGCCTCGGCTGCCGCCATTTACGGCTTATATACCGGTTCGGTATACTTTTTAGGCCTACCCGGTGGCTGGATTGCTGACAGACTTTTAGGTGGTCAACGCGCCGTATGGTACGGCGGTATTATCATTATGTGTGGCCACATAGTGTTAGCCATCCCCACTGAGGCCTCTTTCTTCATTGGCCTCATTTTAGTAGCCACCGGTACGGGACTACTCAAACCCAACATCAGCGCCATGGTCGGGCAATTATATCAAGACGAAGATAATCGCCGTGACAGTGGCTATGCCATTTACTACATGGGTATTAACCTCGGTTCAGTTATCGGCTACATGGTATGTGGCTACTTTATGGAAAACGTCGGTTGGCACTGGGCCTTTGGTGCAGCGGCAGTTGGTATGGCAATTGGCCTAGTAAATTACCGCATGACCGAAAGACATATTAGCAATGTCGGTGATAAGCCAAGCAACCCATTAGTGGGTCGTAAAAACACCCAAGCGTGGGGAGTCATTGCCGCGGTTGTTGCTGTAACAGGCGCCATCACGGTTTCTGCTTACCTTGGCGTACTGGTGATTAACCCAGTGGAGTTAGCAAAATATGTGGCTGTGGCTTTTGCTATTACCTTCTTCCTTTATTATGGCTATATCTACTTTGCTGGTAACCTTGACGAGGGCGAGAAAAAGCGCATGTGGGCGCTGTTTTTGGTCTGTGTGGCTTCAACCTGTTTTTGGTCAGGGTTTGAACAAGCCGGTTCATCATTGAACTTGTTCGCACGTGATTACACCGACAGACTGATCGGCAGCTTTACCATTCCTACTGCTTGGTTCCAGTCAACCAATGCTTTTTTCATCATTATTCTGTCGCCTTTCTTTGCCGCGCTGTGGGTTAACTTAGCCAAGCGCATGATCACACCCACTTATAGCGTTAAGTGCGCAATTGGTTTGATCATTATGGCTACAGGTTTTATCGTGATGTTCTTTGCCTCACAGTATGCTGCACAAGGCTTGAAAGTTGCGCCTATGTGGTTAATTACGACCTACTTCTTACACACGGTGGGTGAGCTTTGCTTAAGCCCTGTAGCACTGAGTGCGGTGAGTAAGTTGTCGCCAAAACGTTTTGCGGGACAAATGATGGGGGTATTCGTATTGACCTACTCGATTGGTAACTTACTTTCTGGTCTGTTGGCAGGTGAGTTTGATCCAAATCGTGTGGAAGACCTACCTAACCTGTACCTACAAATCGCGTTATTCTCTATCGGTATCGGTATCTTCTTAGTCTTAATTAGCTTTAAGGCAAAAGTATGGGAAGGCCAGGCAGAAAAGCCGCTTACTGAAAAAACGGCTTAATTGAAATGGTAGGAGTGCTTTGCACTCCTACAGCTTTTCTAACTCTGCAGCTACTAACTTTCCTTCATAGGATTCAAAACTTCCTACCCACTGAGGGTGACTAACAGCTAAAGTGCCATATAAATCCTCAACTTCACCAAACTGTTTTAATTTATTTTTTGAATCTTGATAGTGAATACTATCAAACTGCCACGGTTTAAAGGCATCTACTAAACGTGTTAGCCCAGCCAAGCTTGCATCTCTAATCGCCCAAGACTCTAACAGCTTAACCCTTGCCACCTTGCCAAAAGAGTTTAACTCAATGAGCTGGTTACAACCGGTGTAAAGGCTGGTTGTATTCTTGAGGTTTTACCACTGTAGTAACTGCGATTGGTGCTGGGTGATAAACGCTTGAATATCTGATTTGCCATCATAACAGGGTAAAGTACTAGGCTGAGATAAGCTCATATCTCCAATATAAAGTTCTGATAATAAGGTGATAGGTTCATTAGTATATTTGCGCTGTTGGAACACAACAGCTTTATCCGAGTGTGCTTTAATGTTCTCTACCAACTGTTCAGATAGTTCGGTTTGCTCTATCAGCTGTGCTTCACCATCAATCTCAAGCATCAAACCTACTTGATAAATATTAATATAGTTGGCCATACCTAGTGGCAACAAATTAAACCCATATTGATAACCTTTAAGACGCTCATTTTCAAACAATAGAGCATGATCTCTGCCAATAAAGGCCAATTTCTGGGTCTTGTTTACTGGCCAGGTCAAAGTAAAGCGCCCAACCTTTTGCTTCGCTGCTTGGTAATCTTCACCGAATGCGATACCAAATACACTTTTAGTGCTTATCACTGGCTGGTCTATTTCAGTTTCAACTGTCGCCTGTTTAAGTTCATTCATATCAATTTCAAAATTGAGTTCAACTTTAGAGTTCTCAAACTGACCTGCAATCGACGAGGCGGTTAATAATTGATATTGTTCTGCAGCAATAACCTCATGTTTACGACAGCTTTCTATGACTTCAGTGGCCTCAACACGTCCTTTAACAGAAAGCTTTCTTTCATTTCTCTGGTAGTCATTCTCTATTGTGGTTTTTGTTATTAGTAAGCCATTAGGATACTGCTTTGCGCGGTGACTGAGTTTGCTGAGAAGGTTTTGCTTAATTTGTTTTATCAGCTCCTTGTTACGTTCATTGGCTCGCTGCTGGATTAACCTTTTATTACGAGCTTGAATATACTCAAAGCCTTGCGCATACACTTCAATCACTTTACTGAATTTATTAATGTCGCAGTCACTGCCTTTCATATAGACTTGCGAAGCACTTACAGAGGAGCTTGCCAATAATATGCTTGTTATTAGTATTGTTTTCATTGGAATAATTCCTTTTGACATGGTTGTACCCAAACTAGCAGAGAATAAAGGCTTTTTGTAGCAAAAAGATTCCTTCTGATAAGCTGTAAGTAATTCACTATAAGGAATACATTATCATGCGTTCAATTATGATTACTGGCGCCTCTGGGCTGCTCGGTCGCTCTCTTATGCAGGAATTTAGTGCCTCTTTTAATGTTATCGGCTGTGCTTTTAGCCGTGCGACCACACCACTGTACAAATTAGACTTAGCAGATAAGCAAGCCGTGTTAGTCTTTCTCGATGACCATCAGCCAGATATCTTGGTTCATGCTGCCGCAGAACGCCGCCCAGATCAGTGCCAGCAACATCCTGAAGCCACCAAACAGATCAATGTCGCCGCCACCAAGTTTCTAGCTGAAGCTTGTCGAGAGCGGGGCATTCGCTTTTGCTTTATTAGCACCGACTACGTGTTCGCTGGCACTCACCCGCCTTATAGCGAGCAGGCCAAGCCAGAACCAGTAAATTTTTACGGCGTAACAAAATATGCAGCCGAACAAGCTATCCTAGCGGATAGTGAGCAGCACACGATCGTTCGTGTGCCCGTGCTCTATGGTGACGTGGAATACCTTGGCGAGTCTGCAGTAACCGTGATTGCTGAGCAACTGCTAAGGGAGCATTGTGTTCAGGACCACTGGGCAATACGCTACCCAACCCATGTAGAAGACATCGCCTTGACGTTACGAGATTTATTTACCCAGCACGACTGTAGTGGCATTTATCATATTTCTGCCAAGCAAGCTCTCACCAAGTATGAGATGGCGTGCATTATGGCTCAAGTACAAGGACTGCCAACCACCACTATCACGGCCAACACCACCCCCAGTGATGATGCCACTCGACCACATGACTGCGCATTAGCAGATACCCGCTTAGCGGCGTTGGGCATTCACCATCAACGCGATTTTAGCCAAGCCATTGCGGCCATTATCAAACAACAGGCTAGCTAGAACAGCTCATTGCGGCCAAATGGCACCTCGAGGGTATTGTCTGCTTTATCCTCAGGGTGCCCTATCATTTCATCGTAGGCACTGGCATGGCGGATCACCATTTCAGCGTAAGCGATGTCACTTAAGCGCTTTTGGATTTGGAGTGGATTATGCGCTTTTAAGAATTCACCGTTCGCTTCAGTGACATAATATTCAACATTATTGATAACCACACTCACTTGATACAGAGCTTGCTCAATGGAGTGCACCACGACTTTTTGCAACGGCTGGTGTTGCTTTAGCTTAGAAAAAGGGATTGGCATAGGGCTGTCATAGCTCCACTGGGTTGTTTGCAGTATAATACGCGCAACGTCGCTGTCTTGATCATTAGCTGTTATGTCTTATCCAATGCGTTTGGCAAAATATTTAAGCCACTGTGGTGTGTGCTCCCGCAAGCAGGCTTCTCGGCTTATTGATGCAGGCAGAGTCAGGGTTAATGGCCAACATGCCAACCACATTGATCACGTTTCCCCTAGCGACATCATTTTAGTTGACCACAAAGAGGTCTGCGAACCGCCACCGCGAAGACTGTTTGCCTATTACAAACCGGTTGGTGTCGACTGTAAGGTTAAGCCCGATGACCGCCACAGTATCTACCATCATTTACCCAGCGATGTCCGGGTATACCCCATAGGACGCTTAGATAAAGACAGTCATGGTTTATTGCTACTGAGCAATGATGGCGCATTATGTCAGCAACTTATTCACCCCGATAAACACCAAGAAAAAGAGTATGTTGTTGTGGTTGATAAGCCGATTAATGAGGCGTTTTGCGAGCAAATGGCCGCAGGAGTACCGGTAAAAGGTCAACTCACCCAACCTTGCCAAGTGACCCAGCTCACAGCCACCAGCTTCGCCATCGTGTTACAACAAGGACTAAACCGCCAAATACGCCGGATGGCCCATTACTGCGGCCATCATGTCATTGACTTAAAACGCATCCGCATAGCAGGATTAAAGCTCGAACCGCTCGCGATAGCGCCAGGAGAAATGCGCGAACTGCCGCACGACTACTTCGCCGATATCACGGCTAAAGGCCAGACACCACAATAATGGCGACAGCACAGCCTAGCCCAATCACCCAAACAATTGAACGCAACACGTCAATATTCGCCCAGTACAGTACGCAGTAAACCACTCTGGCAATAATATGGCTAATCGCAAGCCACTCCACTAAGGGGGTAAATGTTTGCGTGCCAAACGCAACCGCCAATGCCACGGCAAACACTGCAAGGGCTTCAAAGCAGTTTTGATGGGCTGCGTATGCGCGCGCACCGAGGCCTTGTAACTCCTGTTGCTGCTGACGCGGGTGTTTATTGTCGTAGCCACCGAGTTTATTCATCTCTAAGGCAACAGGGACTTTGGCAAAATAGGGTAATAATACCGCCAACACGGCACAGATAATTAATACACTCATAAGATGCTCCTTACCAGAAAAGCGTTGCTATAACTCAGTAGAGCAAAAAGAAAAGCCATAAGCAACCGCAGCCACTTATGGCCAATACAGTAGCATCGGTTACAGCATAGCTCAGTTGTGTTTACTGGGGAATGCGACACTTTGTCGCAGCCCATTTTGACGCGAAAAATAGTCGCTCTATATGCTGACTATTTGCTGAAACTATTACCTTTTCTGGTCAAAAAACCCTTACACTAATGCTCCATCGACTCTGAAGATAACCGCTTATGTGGATCCTGTTTACGCTGTTAGCTGCATTTTCTCAAGCCTGGCGCAATGCACTACAAAGCCAATTAAGTGCACATGCCAGTACCGCCAGCGTCACCCTGGCGCGCTTTTTATTCGCGGTTCCTTTGGCTGCGCTGTATTTATGTGTAGTTAATCTTCATGCCCCGGCCGGGCTGCCTAACTGGCATAGCGCTTTTCCTTTTTATGTCGTCGGCGCCAGTGTCATGCAAATCATTGCAACGGCACTGATGGTGGTATTATTCAAACAAAATAATTATGCCGTCGGCGCTGGATTGGCCAAGAGTGAGGCTCTGGTAGCGGCGGTGTTGGGGGTACTTTTCTTTGGCTCTCATCTATCGCTGCTGGGCTGGGCGGGGGTATTTATCGGAGCCATTGCCGTGCTGCTGCTCAGCGGCGCAAGTGTACGGCAACTAAGGCTAAACACCGCGCTGATTGGCTTGGCATCGGGCTGCAGCTTTGCGCTCACCTCCCTGTGGGTGCGAGAAGCCAGCCTAACAACCCAATTGCCATTTCCACACAGTGCGGCTTGGGTGTTACTGTGCGTGCTATTATGCCAAACCGTAATCCTCAGTATCTATTTGAGTTACCGCGAACCCTCGGCTTGGTTAACGCTCTGGCGGCAACGCAAGTTAACCGTGGCCATCAGTGTCACCAGCTGTATCGGCTCCATAGGCTGGTTCAGTGCCATGAGCCTTGAGCATGTCGCTTATGTTAAAACCCTTGGCCAAGTGGAGGTGTTTTTTACCTTGCTGATCTCCTTTTTTTGGCTAAAAACCGCGGTCAAGGTGAGAGATTCATTGGGCTTAATACTCATCGCCATTGCCGCGGCTTTGGTTATGCTAACTTAAGCACCACTACGCCACTGATAATCAATAACACCCCTAAATAGCGCATAAACGAGCTGGGATCGCCGTAAAAAAACACTCCGACTAAAAATGTCCCAGCGGCGCCTATTCCTGTCCATACCGCATAGGAAGTGCCCAAAGGAATTTGCTTTTGCGCGAGCCACAACATCCAGCCACTCATTGCCATAAAACCAATGGCTATGGTAATGCCTTGCCAGCGAGTATCTGGCTGTTGCGCCATTTTTAAGCCCACAGGCCAACCAATCTCAAATAGCCCTGCTACGATTAAATAAATCCACGCCATAATTACTTTTGCTTTAGCTCCACACTGTAAAGATCTTTTCGTCGGTCGCGTAAGTTACGCACCGTCCCTTCACTATGCAAGATTTTGAGTTTATCTAAATCTAGATCACTAAACAGCAGCATTTCCGTGTTCGGCGTGGCCTCATTAAGGGCCGCATCGTGTGGGAAGGCAAAATCGGAAGGTGTTAGCACGGCAGACTGGGCATACTGAACATCGAGACTTTCCACTTGGGGCAAGTTCCCGACACTACCAGCAATGACAACATAACATTCATTTTCAATTGCGCGCGCTTGAGCACAATGACGTACCCGCAAATAGCTATTTTTGGTGTCAGTCCAAAACGGTACAAATAAAATATCCAGCCCTTTTTCAGCCATGATCCGTGACAGTTCAGGAAACTCAACATCGTAGCAAATTTGAATGCCAACGCGCCCAGCATCGGTTTCAAACACCTCGATTTTGTCGCCGCCCTTTATCACCCAATCGTAATCTTCATGGGGGGTAATATGTACTTTGCGCTGCTCATCTATTTTGCCAGATCGGTGGCATAAATAACTGACATTATAGAGTTTATCGCCCTCTAATAACGGCATAGAGCCAGTAATGATATTGGCATTATACTCTATCGCCATTTGCGACATGGCTTCACGAAACTGGTCCGTATAAGTGGCCAAAGTACGAATTGCTTCGGTTTGGTTTTTGGCGTTTTCTAACCCCATCAAGGGCGCATTAAAAAATTCAGGGAACAAGATAAAGTCACTTTGATAGTCGGATACCGTATCAACAAAGTATTCGACTTGCTGCATTAAATCCGCCACTGACTCAACCTGGCGCATTTGCCACTGCACCGCTCCCACACGAACGATACTCTTTTGACTTTCAATCACGGTGTCTGTGGGCTCAAATAAGATATTGTTCCATTCCAGCAGCGTAGCATACCCTTCGGAGCTCTGATCCTCTGGCAGGTATTGCTTCAGCAGCCGCTTTACTTGGAAGTCATTGGCCAGCTGAAAGCTTAAAATGGGGTCGTGTAACTCTTTATGGTCTACCTTATTAATATATTCCATGGGTGACATGGCATCGCAGTACTGCTTATAAAGCGGGATCCGTCCCCCAGCTAGAATGGCGCGCAGGTTATACTGACGACATAACTCTTTGCGGGCATCGTATAAACGTCGCCCTAAACGCAAACCTCGGTGGCTTTTGGCAATCACCACATCGAGGCCATACAGTGCATCGGCATTGCTATCACTAAAAATACGATTATGGGCATCAACGATGTCTTCATAGGTGTGGGGGTTAGAAAAGGTTTGATAATCGACCTGAACACTCAGCGCAATCCCCACCAGCTGCTCACCATCTTTCACCCCGATCTGACCTTCTGGAAACTGGTCAATGAGTCGAAATATGGTGTGACTAGGCCAAGCGCCGCCAAGGTCTGGATACGCCTCATCCATCAGGCGCTTAACCTGATCATAGTCTGACTTCTCTAAGTTACATAAGCTGATGCGTGCTTTTTCTATTGACATAACCACTCCCATTGATTGGCAAATAAGGCCGATTTAAGATGACGTTAACAACCCTTGGCTTACTGTGGCCTGAGCACCATTGGCAGCAAACTTGAGTAAAGCTTCTATACTTGCACTATAAAGCCATGAGTATGAGTGACAGCTTGACCAAATACCACCCTTACAGCAAGCCCGATGAGGTAGAAACATTTAAATTTGCCCTACTGCGCCGTGTTGCCTTTTACTGCTTGTGGCTTCATGTTGGTCTGATAGGGGTGTTTTGGCACGTAGAAGTGCCTACTCTCGCGATCGTCAATGTGTTTAGTGTGGCGCTGTGGTACAGCGGCATTAAGCTCATTGATAGGGCTTATTATTCGCTGGCTCTGAGAATCTTTTGTTTCGAGGTTGCCCTCCATGCCACCTTAGTCTGCGCCCTTTTAGGCATGAAGTTGGGCTTTCAATATTATCTTTGGACTGTGTCTTGCCTAATGCTGCTGGACTATCAGTTACGCTTACGCAACGCGGTGCTTTACTCACTGGCACTCATTTCGTTGTTTGCCCTGTTACAGCTGCTCTTTAATGATGTGGTTTATCAATATAAGTATCCGCAGTTGCTGCCCTACATTCACTTTATCAACGTCATGATCTGCGGCGTCCCGATGATCTATACCATCGCCCATATTCGCACCATGACCGTCAAACAACGGGATAAACTGGCCGAACTCGCTGCCCGCGATCCGTTAACGAAAATGTTTAATCGCCGTTATGCCAAAGAACTCATTGTTCATGCCAAAGAAAATTGTATTTCAACTCACTCGCCACTGTGTTTAGTAATGGCAGACATTGATCATTTTAAAGCCATCAATGACACCTATGGCCATGACAAAGGCGACCGCATCTTACAAGCCGTTGCCGAGATTATTCAAACCCATGTTAACCCTGCAGATATTGCCGTGCGTTGGGGTGGTGAAGAGTTTTTATTGGTACTGGCTCCTTGCTCTACTGGAGAGGCAATGAGAAGAATGGAGACACTGCGCCAAGCCATCGCCGCGGCGAGCTTTGAAAACGATATTTTGCAAGTCACCATGAGCTTTGGCATCGCCAGTTGGGGCGCGCAGCAATCGTTTGAGGTGGTGATCCAACACGCCGATGCCGCGCTTTATGATAGTAAGCACTCAGGAAGAAATCGCGTAACGACGGCACCGACATTACGCGTTTCTGAAACGAACGGTTAATCTGGCTGTATCTCTATGCGATGGGTGATAGTGCCCGGTAATAAGGGCGTTGCTTTCGCCGCCACATATTGCTCAAATCCAGCGCGGTAAAAAGGCGACAATGGATGGCCGCTTTGGCCTCCAGCAATGGTTAATATGGCATGCTCCAGATATCCAGGCTGAGCAATCAAGCGCTGTGAAGCGCCAAAAGAGCGCCCCTGCACCGCTGGCATAAAGGTATCTCCAAAGCCTTGTGCCACTGGCATATCTAAAAAACCACTGAGAATTGGCATTTGCTTAGAAAAGGGATGCTGCACTTGCAACGCATTAACATCCCCCCAGCGCCATGCCGCCATATTGCTACCAAAGCGATGGCGCAACTTGGCTTTGGCATCTTGATATGCGCGCAGCTGTAATTGCGACCAATCTGCATTATCCCCCAACCAAGAAGCCGGCTGTTGCTCTAAAATTTGCCATAATGCCGGCTCAAGGTAACGCTTAATTCTTGCTAAAGACAATTGCTGCTTTGTCAGCGCCTGCTCTAACGGGGCAAAGACGTGTTCAATGAGGCTATTGCGATAATACTTAACCAGCGTATACCCTACCGAATCAGGGCAAGCACAGCCCTGCCACTCATTAAGCGCGTTAAGATCCTCTTTAAAGCGTGCCGAGTCTTGGCTTGCTAGCAAGGTTTTCAGCTGCTGCTGCCAAGGGGTTAGAAATAGCGCGCGATTATCGAGCTGCAAGTCGTAAAAGTCTTGCTCTGAAAACCTACTCTTGGCAGCCAGGCCATCACGGATCTGCACCGCCCTAGCCCCAAGCGCATAGCCGCCATCGCCAAAGCGCTCATGAGCGCTGGCAGAAACCACCCGCGAATTGGCGGTCCAGAGTTTTCCTGCTGCGGGGTTGATGTGCTGTGGCCGGGTGGTTTCATTTTGTTGCCAAGTCGCTTGGTACTGCGCCGCAGGTAATGCCGTATCGCTATGACGTTGACGGGCTGGCAGCGCTCCCATTGGGGTCCAAGCTGCACTGCCTTGGTCGTCAACCACCAGCAAGTTTTGCACCGGAATGCCTGCGTGGCGGGCAATGCTGAGTGCTTCTTTAGTGGTGTTGGCGGTCTCTAGCTTTAACAGATCTAAGTTAACGGCATAGTCTTGATGTGCCACCCAACTGAGCGCGTATTGCTTACCAGCGATTTCTTTAACGGGTCCATAGTCACTAAGCTTCAGTTCATAGCGATGCGCACTGCCATCGTCAAGCTTTATCATTTCGGCAGTAGTATGAATGTCATCGTCTGGCGACAGTGCAATCCAATCAGCAGTATCTAGGTATGCGTTGGTAAACCCCCAAGCGATGCGCTGGTTGCTGCCCACCACAATAGCCGGAGCCCCAGGTAGAGAAACACCGGTCACTTGCACCGCCTCACCATCTTGCTGGTAATTAAGTTGCGCTCGATACCAAATAGAAGGCACATCCAGACCCAAGTGCATATCATCCGATAGCATCGCCGCGCCGGTGTCGGTGTGGGCACCAGTAACAGCCCAATTGTTGCTGCCATAATGTGGTTTATCGGCAATAGGGCGCGGCTGAAATGCTAGGCCCTGCTCTAATTTAGGGATAGCGACCGGCTCAAGCGCTAGACGGCTACCGTCGAGAGCGGCCTGATATTGGCTGGGTTGCAAGACAAAATCCAACATCGGTTGGCCAAACTGCTGCTCTAGCACCAACAGGACTTGGTCACGCTCAATGGTGCCAGCCTGAAGGTCTAAGTACATACTGTAAATACTTAACAAGCTGTCTTCTGGTTGCCATGGTGCAGGGGCTGCCGATAGCAGTAAATATTCGAAGCTAGAGTAACCCGTCTGTTGCCGCCCCTCATTCACCCCTTGAGCATAGCGCTGCAACACTTGCTGCTGAGCTGCAGGCAAGGCTTGTACGATTTGCTTGGCACGCTGACGAAACTGGTGAAAACGCATTTTTTTATCCAGCTCAATGGCCGCAGCACCAAATAACTCACTTAATTCACCGGCGGCATTGCGGCGTAATAAGTCCATTTGAAAAAAGCGGTCTTGGCCATGGGCAAACCCTAAACCATAGGCTGCATCAGCACGACTGGTTGCAGTGATAACCGCTTGCCCTAAACCATCTCGCGCAACCTCCACTGGCTCGGATACATGAGCACTGCTGCCGTTGCCATCAAGTGCGGGCAAACTCAGCGACAACACCCCATAAACACTGGCGGTGGCCACCAACAACAATATCAGTAGAGTAATGGTAAGTCGTTTTAACCAGATAAGCATTGCGTTCCCTTTTATCTCAGCGTCAGCCGTTTGTTATTATTGATGTGCTCAAGATATAGCATGACTATGACAAATAAACCAATGGCAAAAACACCGCGCTAACAGAACCAACACACCCAAAAAGGGCGTTAACCGTGGCCATCTGGTGTGCTAATCGGCTTTGTTTTTTAATCACCCTAAGCAATTCTGTGCAATGTTTTTTGTGGCCTTTGTCAGGTCTGAACTATAGTTAAGTCATCTGCGACCTTAACTCGATAACATGACTATTGAGCTCTCAAAATCTCCACAAAAATTTCGCTATATTAAGTACAGCTTTTGGCTGCTGCTGGTTATTATCATTGCGATAGCTTGGTATGTTGATCAAGTAAATTATCATCGCCTTATTGCCACCGAAAAAAGCCGATCCACTGAAGAGGTCAATGTTTATCGCACCCGCATGGAAGGCTTATTGGCAGAAAACATTCAACTGGTCAGAGGCCTTGGCGTAGCGTTATCAGGAGAGTCCACACTGTCACAACAGCGCTTTGAGCAACTTGCCAAGCCGCTATTTAGCAGCAGTGAAATACTGCGTAATATTGGTGCCGCTCCAGACATGAAATTAAATTATATTTATCCTTTAGCAGGAAATGAGGCGGCACTGGGTCTCGATTACCAAACCCATCCGGTACAAAAATATGGCGCTATAAAAGCACGGCAGCAACGCCGTATCGTCATGGCAGGTCCTTTACAGCTATTACAAGGAGGAACCGGTCTCATAGCCCGTGTTCCGGTGTTCGATGCCAAGCAGGAATTTTGGGGCTTGCTCTCGGTTGTGCTTGATATCGACAGCTTGTATCGCAAGGCCGAGCTGAGAGACCTAGAAAGCGACTACCTTATTGCAATGCGCGGCGTTGATGGTAAAGGGGCTGATGGTGAGTATTTTTATGGCAGCGACAGTATCCAATCGTTTGCGCCTTTGGCATTTCAAATCACAGTACCATCCGGTAGCTGGGTTCTCTATGCGGTACCAAGGAATGGTTGGCAACCACCGAGTACAGCGATATGGCCATTTCGCTTAGCCATGTTAGCACTCATCGCTATTTTTATTAGTGCGTTTGTGTTTATCACACGCCTACTGTCGCAGT
Source organism: Pseudoalteromonas 'SMAR' (assembly GCF_048515945.1). Lineage (NCBI taxonomy): Bacteria > Pseudomonadati > Pseudomonadota > Gammaproteobacteria > Alteromonadales > Pseudoalteromonadaceae > Pseudoalteromonas > Pseudoalteromonas 'SMAR'. The sequence goes on along the minus strand of NZ_JBLWMW010000023.1, from coordinate 26,415 downwards.
TACAACGCAATGCCACCGCCCTAACCAACATGGGAGTACTCGCCGAAGTCGGTGCCTGGGAGGTCGATGTCGAGAGCCGCGAAATAACTTGGTCTGATGTTACCCGCAGCATTTTTCACGTTCCAGCCGATTTTCAACCTAGCTGGATGAGCACCGCTGATTTCTTTAAGCCCGGCACACACAGGCAAACTCTCCAAGAAGTGATGCGCAACTTAATAAAAACAGGTCAAGCATTTGAGGAAGAATTACTGGCGTCGACCTATGATGGTCATGAAGTTTGGGTGTTGATCAAAGGCCTGGCAAAACGTCAGGGCCAACGCACCAGCCATATTTTTGGCTCAGTACAGAATATCCACAAGCGCAAAGTGATAGAGCTGGAGCATGATAAATACGCTCAAAATAACGAGCTACTAGCCCAGCTCAGTGCCAGTGAAGCATTACTGAACAATCAGTTAGAAAAAGCCTTGCCACTGTGTGCCAGTACTTGCGAGCACGGCCTGGCTGCCAACAAGGTCAGTATTTGGCAACTGAACGACGACGCCAGCCAGTTTTGTCCGGTGTATTTTTCTAACTCTGGCAGCAAAAGCTTAGAGCATTTCCCACCTTGGCGCCGAGCGGTTGCACCAGCCTTGTTTAGCGAAATAGAAAATGCCAGGCTCGTTACTGCCGAGCAAGCCGATAGCCACCCCATCACCATGGCGCTCAGTACCACTTACCTTGAGCCTTTTGATATTAAGGCGATGATCTGCTGCCCTGTGAGTCACAAAGGGCAGGTATTAGGGTTGCTCTGTGCAGAGTACGATCTGCCATCTCCAGAGTGGGGTCAAAGTGATATTCGCTTGATCAAATCCATCGCTGCCATGTTGGGCAGCCTGTTTTCCAATCGCGCACAGCAACATGCTAAAAACCGCGCCGTTATAGCCAAAGATCTCGCTGAGCAATCGGCTAAGATGAAAGCCGAGTTTCTCGCCAGTATGAGTCACGAAATCCGCACACCACTAAATGGCGTAATGGGCATGATTGAGCTCGTTATGCACTCAACACTCAACCAGGATCAACGCCACCAGCTAACAATGGCGCAAAGCTCAGCTCGGTCTTTACTGACTATTATTAACGATATTTTAGACTTTTCCAAAATCGAAGCTGGCAAACTGCATGTGGAGCTCGTTGAATTCGATGTTATTGAGCTACTCAGTAATGTGATGGCAAGTTTTAACAACAGTGCTAGGGAAAAGAGTAATCGCCTGTATATCGATCTCTCGGGGATCACCGTCTCTCACGCTCACTCAGACCCACACCGACTTAAACAGATCCTCAATAACCTGCTCAGTAACGCCATAAAATTTACCCACCATGGTTTGGTAACACTGAGCTGCCATACTGAGCGATCTGGCGATGAAATGCAGCTGTGGTGTAGTGTCGAAGATACCGGCATAGGTATAAAGAAGGATAAGCTCCAGCGCATTTTTGATTCCTTCACCCAGGCGGATCTGTCTACCACTCGCGAATATGGTGGCACCGGACTAGGACTCACTATTGCCAAGCAGCTCACCGCTTTACTGGGTGGCGATTTGCATGCCTTCAGCAAAGAGGGAGCCGGTAGTACCTTTACCTTTCACGTGCATTTAAGCAACACCAAAGCTATCACTCCCTATGACAAGGCAAGCGAGTCGACCTTGTATATACTAACAACCGACCCTCTGGATTACAGCAAGCTACTTGCTCCTTGGCACATTGCCACGGTACAGTTCGATGATGTCGACGCTCTGCTCAGGGAGTTACACGCACCACCTCAGCACTGCGCGATTATTGTTGCCGCTCACTTCTTCGCCTCATTAGCGGAAACCGCGCGAGACAAATTGTTATCACAGCTGTCGCAGCATCCGCACACCTGTGCCATCGCCCAAACCGAAGCGGAATCTGCCGCCCTTAGTGGGACGACCTCTTGGCGTAAAGTTTATTACCCCATCACGCCAAAGGCAGCATTATCTTTGTTCGATGTTAACAGCACAGAAGCTGCTAAGGTTGCTGATACACCTGCCGCGCCAAAACAGCAGCTGAGCGATTTAAAGCAGTCACCCTTTAGTGTCTTGTTAGTGGAAGATAACAAAGTCAATCAAATGGTGGCACAATCATTTTTGCAAAAAATGGGCGCTGAGGTTACCTCAGTCGAAAATGGAGAGTTAGCACTTACACACTTACAAAAACAGAGAGTTAGATACGATGCTATTTTGATGGATTGCCAAATGCCGGTAATGGATGGCTACCAAGCGGCCCAACAGATCCGCAGTGGTGTTGCTGGAAAAGTGCATCAATCGAGCTTTATCTTGGCCTTGACGGCCAATGCCATGCAGGGTGATAAAGAAAAATGTCTCGATGCTGGTATGGACGACTACCTCAGCAAACCGATTAACTTCGATGCACTGTGGCATAAGCTTAGCACCATTATTAATCCAACCGCGGCACCAGAAAACCAAGTAAATTAGCTAGGAAGGTTTTGCCTGCAACGAGTTACCCAGTTATATTGATTACCTACCGCTAAGTGATGCCAACGAGGTATGCTAGTCATGCATATCATAACGCTATAAAAATAAGGAGAGTTATGCAATTAAGTACCTTAGAACAACGCGTGTTGGGAAGCTTGATCGAAAAGCAAGTGACCACACCGGAGCAATATCCGATGTCTCTTAATGGCCTTGCCAATGCCTGTAACCAAAAGTCCAACCGAGAGCCGGTAATGGAGTTGAGCCAGCACGAAGTACTGGATACTCTTAACTCACTGCAACAAAAGCGCCTAGTCACCTGCGATGAAGCTTTATCTGGGCGGGTGGATAAATACAGCCAACGCTTTTGTAACAGTGACTTTGGCCACTTAAAAGTGAACGAGCAACAACGCGCCTTAATTTGCCTATTACTGTTGCGTGGCCCGCAAACTCCCGGTGAGCTGAGAACACGCAGTGGTCGCTTGGCAGAGTTTAACTCAGTTGCTGATGTTGAGCAGGCCTTAACCGAGTTACAGCAACTTGAGTACGTTACCAAACTGGAACGCGAGCCCGGTAAGCGCGAAAGCCGCTACCAGCACTTATTTGCAGATAATGTAACGACTAGCCTCCAGCCTGATGAAACCACTCAAGCCAGTGCCGAAAGCGAATTAGCGGACCTAAATCGCGAAATAGCACTACTAAAACAAGAATTGGCCACCATCAAACAGCATTTAGGGCTTTAAAAACCAAACCCGTAGCAACATAATAGAGGTTTAGTGTATTTTGACAGAATTGAGGAACCCGCATGCGTGAAGCAATCATGGCCGAAATGAAAGTTCAGCCTGTAATCGATCCAGAATTTGAAGTGAGAAGGCGCGTGGCTTTCATCAAATCCCGCTTACAAGGGGCGGGTTGCTTTTCGTTGGTGCTGGGGATCAGTGGCGGTGTTGACTCTTCAACCTGTGGTCGCTTGTGCCAGCTGGCGGTGGATGAACTTAACTTAGAGCAAGGCGCAAACACCTACCAGTTTATTGCGATGCGCCTTCCTTACGGTACGCAAGCCGATGAAGATGAAGCACAACTGGCACTGGACTTTATTCAACCGAGTAGGCGCCTGAGTGTCAACATCAAGCCGGCGGCAGACGCCATGCATGAGCAAGCGCTCAGCGCCATGACGGGTTCGGGCACCAGCTTACCGGCGCAATCGAGTATCGACTTTGTCAAAGGAAACGTTAAAGCACGTCAGCGTATGGTAGCGCAATACGAAATCGCAGGGTTGACCCAAGGGCTGGTGGTGGGCACCGACCACAGCGCAGAAAATATTACCGGCTTTTACACTAAGTTTGGCGATGGCGCCTGCGATCTTGCTCCTCTGTTTGGCCTATCAAAGCGTCAAGTTCGAGCACTGGCTGCGCACCTGGGAGCGCCAGAACTGCTGGTGAAAAAGACACCAACAGCAGACTTAGAATGTGACCGTCCTGGACTTGCCGATGAAGAGGCGCTAGGTCTTAGCTACGACAACATTGATGACTTTCTTGAGGGTAAGCCGGTAAGCGACGCCGTCAGTGGCAAACTGATTGCCATTTACCAGCGCACACAACATAAACGTCAAGCTATTCCAACCGTGTATGACGACGAATAATTACCGCTGGGGGTGATCAGTTCCACTCACCCCTGCGTTTACCTCTGTCTAACTCCAGTTGTATCACCGCCTAAGACGGTATAGACAAAAACCGCTAGGCCAGCACTCGACTACAGGGATTTACTGCATGAGCTCAACCACAGCATTAACACCAGCCCCGATTCTGATTACCGGTGGAGCACAGCGCATCGGTCTCGCGCTGGTTAATCATTTTATCGAGCAAAACCAACCTGTTATAATCACTTACCGCACCCGACATGAGGTCGTTAGTAGACTCGAGAAGCAAGGCGTTATCTGCCTTCAAGTTGACTTCGATGAACCACAAGCGGTGACTCAGTGTATCGCTCAAGTAAGGCAGCATACCAACCGCCTTAGAGCCATTATTCACAACGCGTCAAGCTGGGATTGTGAAGCAAAAAACCCCGATCATGATGTGTTATTCGACAATATGATGCGTATACACGCAAAAGTGCCCTATTTATTAAATCAAGGCTTAAGTGAGTTGCTTCTAAAGCCTAACAGTGCAGAAGTTACAGACATTATTCATATAACGGATTACGTCGTAGAAAAGGGCAGTCAACGACACATTGCTTATGCCGCAAGTAAAGCCGCATTAGACAACCTAACTCGTTCTTTTTCTGCTAAATTTGCACCCAAAATTAAAGTAAACAGTATTGCCCCTTCGCTCATAATTTTTAATCCAGATGACAGTGACGCCTATCGTGAAAAAACGTTGAGAAAGTCAATTATGGGGGTTGAGCCGGGCACCGATGAGGTGATCAATAGTGTCGCTATGATCCTCAACAGCTGCTATATGACCGGACGGACGTTACAAATCGACGGCGGTCGCCATTTAAGGTAGAAATATCATGCATGACAAATTAAAACACAGTTATAAATCAATCATTGAAGCCGTTGGTGAAGATGCCGACAGAGAAGGATTATTAGATACGCCAAAACGCGCGGCAAAAGCCATGGAATATTTGACCCAAGGCTATCGCCAAACGTTAACTGAGATCACCAATAATGCGGTATTCAGCTCTGATGCTGACGATATGGTATTAATCCAAGATATTGAACTTTACTCTATGTGTGAGCACCACTTACTGCCTTTCGTTGGTCGTTGTCATATTGCCTACATCCCCGATGGTAAAGTGCTAGGATTATCCAAATTTGCCCGCATCGTCGACATGTTTGCTCGTCGTTTTCAAATTCAAGAACAACTGACCCATCAAATCGCTCAGGCAGTGGAAGAAGTGACTGGAGCGAAAGGCGTAGGTGTTATCGTTGAAGCCAAGCATATGTGTATGATGATGCGCGGAGTTGAAAAGCAAAACTCCAAGATGCGTACATCAGTTATGTTAGGCAATTTTCGCAGTGACTCAAAAACTCGTAATGAGTTTCTACAGCTATTGAAGTAAGAAATATTTTAGCGGGAAATGCTCCCGCTATCTTAGCCTTACCTTAGCAACTTACGGATGTAAGCGCCTACTAACACGGTGATGAAGACGATACCTAGTATTGACTCTGCAGTCACTAATAACCCTAAACTACTTTCTGGTTTAACCTGGGGCCAAGTACCGAAAAATGAGCTAATGAAGCTTTGTACACTTAGGGTTATAGCCTGTTTAACACTCATTTGACTAAAAACAGTGAATGTTAAAGCAAAGGATAAAAGCACCATTACTGATGAAAGTACTATATTCTGAAGCCTTACACCCCATCCAAAAACACTACCAAAAAGAAACCTTTTTATAATATTAGGTTCTGAAGCATCACGCATATGAAAGTAAGCTACATCTTCTAATTCAAGGCTGCCACTATCAGCGTACCAGTGCTTAAGAGAGCAAAGCATATCATGGTGTTCTATACGACTGGCACCTTTTAATGCCAAACAATCAAACGCCTTTGGTTTCAAAGAAGCATATTGCCACCACTTCCTCTTCTCCCCAATTAACAAGTTAGAGGGATAAAATAATACTCGGCTAGCAACGAAGCGACTCAAATTAACTTTTACCGCCTTTGTTTCAAAAAAGAAATTTTGTGCTATAGAAGTACCATGAAGGTTCAACTCTGACACACTTTCGTTTTTGGCTAAGCGAAGATGCCTACCGATAGAACTCTCAATTATGTTTAGGTCTTGAATTTTACACTCTTCGATTAGTAGATCTCTATCAACTGAGATTTTGTAGCACTCCAATCTTGGTAAGAATGATTTAGATAGCAAAAATTCACTTGTAGAAAAGCGTTGTATGACTATACCCATATCGAACTGATAGTCAGATATAACAATGCGCTTTGAGAACGTATCATTATGAACTTCGTCATTTCCATTTACACCGACACCTAAATTTAGCTGTCCTATTTTGGCATTATTAGTAGTCGATTCATCTTGCACGCCAAGCAACTGTACTCCGCTTTCAAAAGTACCTGCTATGGAGACAACCCCAGAAACTGTCATCTCGTTTAACCAAAAAAGATCTTTTGATCCAACAACACCAAAGTCCAAGTATAAGTTCTTCGCATAAATTCCTCGAAAGGATGCGCCTCCAGAGCCGGAGAAATTGCACCCTTCCAAGTGCACATCTCCTTTTACACAGGTTTTCTTAAGACTAAAGTGTTTTGAGAAGCAACAGTTTGGCATCCAAATATCGGTAGTTATAGAGCAACCCATTAAGCGAAAATTACCATTAAAAGAACACTGAATAAAAATAATGCTGCTTGAATTCAGGCTTTGTTGCTCTTCCAAGTAATCAAACTCAATATCCTCGAACGTACAATTAATAAACACTAATGGTTTTGATGAGCTACCGAGATACTTAGACCAATCTAGTTTTGTAATTGGGTTACAAGTCCCTAGATTTTGAATAACTTGATACTGAGACTGAAACTCTGACTCTTTTGATAAAGTGATATACTCAAGACACGACCCTCTATCTGACACCTTATAGCGACAATGGTAGATCTGATCGAGCTCACCCTCTTTTTTGTTTGTAATATCGTTCAGCCCTCTGAAGCCAAAATTAAATAGCTCCTTCCAATGTACGAAGTGTATATCGCCTTGTTCAGTCTCTAATATTGCAAACTGTTGGTTGTAAGCATCAAAGTATAAACAACGAGACTTTTGTTCAATCAAAAAAGTATTCCTTCCCTTGTTTTACAAACCCTGCAAACTCACGCTCTACAGTGCGTTGATACTCACGCCAATGATCTTCATAGCTCATTAAGTACATTTTTTTGCGTTGCTCGGAGCCATATTCCTCTAACAAAGAGTCTAGCGTGGCATGAACAGGGTTATATGATGTAAGCGTGACATCATGAAAGCATACATCATATTGAAATTTTGAAATTTTATCTGGAATAGCTGTAGTGTCTGAGGTATAGATTACTTTTTTATTTATAAAAAGACCAAAGCAAGGTTTTTCAGGTGTGTGTCTAACAGAAAATAGTTGGTAATTAACTTTATCAAAAGAAAACTCATTTTCTGTCAACACTTCAACATCGAAAAAATCTTCTAAAGTAGCAGTGCCCTCACCTAATTTAGACATTGAACCCTTTAAAGTCTGATCCCACAACTCACTATATAGCGACTGATGTAAAAAGAGCTTTATCCTATGTTTATATTTAAAACGGCTCTCATATGCCATTCGCTCCAGACCAAATACATGATCACCATGGACATGAGTAATAAAGATAGCATCAATATCATTTATTGATAAATTCTGCTCTTGTAGCGCGTACTTAATTGTGTAGCCACAGTCAATTAATAAATGACCTTGCTCGCCTTTAACTAGTGCATTATTATTAAAATGCTCCATGGCTTCGGAGTGGCCACAACCGAGAAACACTATTTTATTCATCCTTTTCCTACTCTAAAGCTACCTTGACCAGATAGATAACAAAAGCATAACGTGCCCCTTTGCCAATCGCAACCAGAGTAAAAAACCACAAGAAGGAAGTACGCAGCGAACCGGCAACCAGAGTTAAGGGGTCGCCAATAACAGGCAACCACGCAAACAGCAGAGAAAACTTGCCATACCGTGCAAAGTGGTCACAAGCCTTGTCATAATTAGCCTCAGATACCGGGAACCAACGCTTATCTCGAAAGCGGGCAATAAAAAAGCCGAGATAATAATTAATACAACTGCCCAACAGATTGCCTAAGGTAGCGGCTAACCATAAGCCCCATAGCAGGCCTTGCTGCTGCACTACCAGGGTGGTCAACATAAGCTCTGAGGAAGCTGGAAATATAGTCGCAGCCACTAACGCCACGGCAAACAAAGATAAGTAGAGGGTCATAGCAGTAGCGCTCTAGCGTGCAATTATTTTATCGCTTTAACAAAGTCGATTTGTCAGGCAATATACTGAATTAGTTGCGTAACTGCAAAGTGCTAGCACCTCTCGGCGCCATAATAAGGAAGACGATACGCCATGAACAAACTACTTAACGCCACACTGATAACGCTTATGGTCACGGTTATAAGTGCCTGTAACTCCACAGCTACAACGGCACCAGTAAAACCTAGCTATGATACCTACATTGAGCCTGGAGACACCTTCAAGCACCTCAGTTTAACCACCATTGAAGGTGAGGTGGTGCCATTTAACACACAACAGAAAAAGCTGGTGATCTTATTTGCCACTTGGTGTAGCGATTCACAGCGCTTACTCAATGAGTTAAAACACTCCGCACTGTTACAAGATCCAAATCTTGCCATTTTCGCCATTGGCCGAGAACAAGGTGCTGCCACTTTAGCCGCATTTAAGCAAACCATGGCGCTGCCCATCTACTTTGTCGCCGATGAGCAACGTGCTATTTATAATCACTATGCTAATCAAGGGATCCCTAGAGTGTTCCTACTGAATGAGCACAATACGGTGATGCAAACATTAATTGGTGAGCAGCCCAATACATTAGAACAGCTTATCTTGAGCAATTAAGGAGGCATAATGCAAAACGATGTCGTGAGCATTCTCACTATGGCAAAAGTCATTCAAACTGCCGTCGCCCCGGTCTTTTTAATTACCGGCATTGCCGCCACATTGGGGGTGTTATCCAATCGCCTAGCCCGGATCACCGACAGAGCACGACTACTAGACCGCAAGCTCAATTCCATCCAAGATGAAGACTTAACCATGCATTTTAGCCGTGAAATGCGCGCCTTACTTAAGCGTTCACGCTTTATTCACGTGGCTTTCAGTATGAGTGTATTAAGTGCTTTATTAGTATGTGCCGTGGTCATGCTATTGTTTATTTCTCACCTTTATAGCATGCCACTAGGGATCACGCTATCATCGTGCTTTATTGCGGCTATGGTCCTGTTAATCGGGGCTTTTGTTTCGCTCTTAGGGGAAATATTTCTTGCCACTCGGAGCATGCGCCGAGGTATGATTTTTAAAGACATAGAAAGTTAATACTAGGGTGGTATTAGCCAGTTTATATTTTGAAAAATAAGGAAACATTAAGGGTATTTCATGAAAAAACTCATCACCGTCACACTATTAAGCTGCCTAGCAGCAAGCGTACAAGCGAATCCGATGTTTGAATCTGCCGAGGACGCCATTGAGTACCGCAAAGCTTCTTTCCAATTGATCCGTTTTCAGATTGGTAATATGGGCGACATGCTAAAGGGTAAAGTACCGTTTGATGCCGAAGTGTTTAAGCAGCGCGCAGAAAACGCAGCACAACTTTCGCAAATGCCATGGGAAGCATTTATCACAGGTTCAGATAAGGGCGATACCGACGCCTTACCTGCTATTTGGCAAGATAAAGCGACGTTCGACAGCAAAGCTTCGCAATTTGCCGAATACGCTCAAGCGCTTGCGGTTGCCGCTCAAAGTGGTGATAAAAAACAAATTGCGCCAGCATTCCGTGATTGGGCAAAGGGCTGTAAAGACTGCCATAAGTCATTCAAAGACTAATGACACAATCATACCAAACAGCCGCATAACGCGGCTGTTTATTCTCAGTCACCTACCACCATATGCGGCTTGTAAATGGCTGAAACCATAAGTCGAATTGCACAATAACCTTTCGTCATCGCCACAGCTTATAGGTAACTAAGACCACTAGTCATCTAGGTAATCGAAGTCATCGTCACCTAAGTTTCTGCGTAAGCGTTTTTGCTCTAGGTAGTCATCTAGCTTGCGTTTAATTTTACGCTTTTGTTTGTCATGCTGGTTACGCCCAAGCTTTTCAAACTCATCATCTGCAAAGTCATCATCAAGGGCATCGTAAGAAAATGTCTTACCCACAACTCACTCCAAAAATATTGAATTAAAAATGATGAGAGCGAACTCTCAAGATCACTATTTAGCGCTAAAATCACGATCTGAAAAGTGAGAGTTTTTTATCATGACAATAAATTTTATTTATCCTCTTAAAAATAGTGCGGAATCTCACCAAATAATCGTCATTTTACTCATCGCTTTTCTTTTACCTACATCCAAAAAAACCTCAACACACTGTTTTATATGGACTTTAATTGTTGGCACTGTTCTTGTTTTATTTCTTATCGTAACCAAGAGTAAAGGGGATGAACCATGTATAAAGTTTTATTGTTAAGCGCTGCAACCATGATCAGCAGCACCGCTATGGCACACCAAAAGAATCACATCACATTTAGCGGTGACAACTGTGAAGTCGAGTTTCAAAACGACGTAAAAATTACGCCCAACCACCTTACCATTACCACTGCCAGAGATAATACCGCCGCTATCACACAATACGGTGAGCTGACCATCAATGGCGAAAAAGTCAATTTAACGGCTGAGCAGCAAGCGCAGTTGAGTCAATACGGTGATCAGTTACGTGGTCGCTTACCACAAGTGGCCGACATTGCTTTTGAAGGCATTAAACTGGCCGGTGTGGCGTTAGATGAGGTGGCGCAAGCATTTAACCTAAATAGCTTAGACAATATTCATGCGGTGATTGCCGACTTAGAAAGTGAAGTACATCGCACCTTTTATCAACAGGGTGCCTTTGTAATGGGAAAACAAACCTTCGAAGACTTTGGTCAGAACTTCAACGGTCAATTTGAAGAGAAAATTGAAGAAGCCATGGAAGAGGCTATGATGCAATCTATCGGCAGTATTTTAGTGGCGCTAGGTAATGAGATGTCTGACGCCAATGGCGACATGGGCAACTTCGAAAAGCGCATGACAAACTTTGCTCAGCAAATTGAAAGCAAAGTTGAACACCAAGCCGAGGCCATCGAAGCAAAAGCCAATGCCCTGTGTGGTGACTTCGAAAAAATCGCTCACAGTGAGGCAATGGTTGCCAAAGCGGTACCAGAAATGTCTAATTTTCAACTGTTTCGTTTTAAATAAAGGGTAACCCTCTGCTCACCGCCAGTGCATGCTATTAGCGTCCACTGGCGTTTTTAAGCTCTGTCGTCAGCCTGCCTAATTGATAAACTGCCTGCTCCACGTCATTGCTCCACGGTAATCCATAGCTAATTCTAATACAGTGCTGATATCGGTTACTGGCGCTAAACAAGGTGCCAGGAGTAATGCTAATGCCGTTTTCCAGTGCCCGTTGAAATAATGCCGCTCCACTCACTTGCTTCCCCAGATCCAGCCACAGTACGCACCCTCCTTGCGGCCGGCTAACCCGAATGTCATCTGTGAATGCTTGACGCACCGTTTGCACCATACGGTCCCGATTTTCCATTAAGCGTTTACGTACTAGCTTTAAGTGGCGCTCATAGCCACCCGAGCTAAGAAACTCAGCTAACGCCCACTGATTCATCAGCGATGAAGAACAACTTAACGCGCGCTTGATACGCTTCGCCTTAGCCACAAACTGCCCTGCTACCATCCAGCCAACACGGTAGCTTGGTGCTGCTGTTTTTGAAAAGGAAGAGCAGGTGATCACCATGCCTTTGCGACTAAACGCTTGGGCAGGAATGCCGCGTTGCTCAGTAAAGTACAAGTCTCCATAGACATCGTCTTCAATCAGTACCACATCACGAGATTCTAGCAGCGCAACTAATTCAGCGCGGCGGCTATCGGGCATAAAGCTACCTAAGGGATTGTTAATACTGGTAGAAAACACACAAGCACGAATATCATGCTGATCCAGTGCTTTTTCCAGGTCTTCCAGCCAAATACCATCATCATGACACACCGGGATCTCAATGGCCTGAAGACCCAAACTCTCAACCAGCTCAACAATGCCAAAATAGCAAGGTGATTCAACCGCCACGACATCGCCCTTAGTAGTCACCGCTTGCAGCGCGATTGCCAAGGCTTCTTGAGCGCCATTGGTGATCACTAATTCCGCCATATCAATGGCCAGGCCCATATCTAAGTAACGACGTACAATCTGTTTTTTTAGGCTTTCCAAGCCATCCATAGGACCATAATTAATCAGCTCATGACCGGCCTGCTTCATGGCTCTACGCATTAACTTGGCCAATACTTGCTCTGTACCGGCCACCGCAATGGGGTTAGCAATACCCAGCGGCACTGTGTGTGGCTGATGAATACCGCTGTAAACCTGCTCAATCAGCGCTTGTTTATTTACCACCACTGGTTTATTAGGTAATTGGGTGCGCTTCGGATAGACATTGGCTTCACGGCGAGTGCTAAGAAAGTAACCTGACTTTTCTCGTGCCACCACCCACCCTTGAGCTTCCAGTAACTGATAAGCCTGCTTAACGGTAGGTACGCTGACATTGAGGTTGTGCGCCATGGTGCGCAGCGACGGCAGCTTTTCGCCTGGCAACAGAGACTTTTGTTCTACCATGGTTAATATCATTTGAATTACTTGTTGATATAAATAGCTGGCATCTTGGCGCTGAATTACGGTACTCATAAGCATTAAATCTGTATAGGTTAAAATTAGCAATTTCTGTATATAGCATATACAGAATAACAGCGTAGACTACCCACTTCTAGCATTGTTTTAACCTTGAGCGTCTGTCATGCAAAATCTTTTTCTGTACACCATAACGGTATTGATCTGGGGATCGACCTGGCTTGCCATCGAATATCAGCTCGGCAGTGTCAATGAGTTTGTTTCACTATTTTATCGCTTTGGTCTCGCGGCCATCTGTATGTGGGTGCTGGTTTTATACAAACGCGTCGATATGAAGTTTTCACTGACCGATCATGGCTTTTTTGTGTTGCTTGCCATTTGTAACTTTGGTGCCAATTACCTCTTTCTGTACTGGGCTCAAGCGCACTTAACCTCAGCCATGGCTTCCATCGCCTTCTCGCTACTGCTAGTGGTGAATATTATTAATACCAAGTTGTTTTTCGCCAAGCCGATTGCCAAACGCATTTATTTTGGTGCTGCCCTTGGCACTGCCGGGATAATCAGCTTGTTTTGGCAGGACTTGGTCGCATTTGATTTGCGCAGTAGCGCAGTACTCGGGTTATCATTAGCATTAATAGGTACAGTGATTGCCTCACTTGGCAATATGGTGAGTGTTCGTAACTCCAATCGCCAAATTAATATTATGGCAGGTAACGCTTGGGGCATGCTGTATAGCACTGTGATGCTAGCAGGCTATATTGCGCTGAGCGAACACCAGTTTATTAATGCTGCGCCAGCCTCTTACTGGTGGTCACTGGTGTATTTAAGCGTCTTTGGTACAGTGATCGCATTTGCTTGCTATTTTTCTTTACTGAAAAACATTGGCCCAGAAAAGGCCAGTTATCTCATTGTGTTATTCCCTTTTGTGGCAGTGATTTTAAGTACTCTTTTTGAAGGATTTCAGTGGCAACAAAATACCTTCATCGGCTTTTTGCTGGTTGTGGTGGGTAACGCCATTGTGCTGACACCCCTTGAGCGTATTGCCGCTTGGTTGTCGTTACGGTCCCCAGTTAGAAGTTGAAGTCTTACCAATGCTTTAGCTTCTTACTCTTCAAGCGCCATTTATTGATGGCGCTTTTTTTATGGCTATTTGCCCAGCATAACAACGGATCTCCACCGGAGTTGTTGCGACGATTTCTCCATCCGCCTCTACCGCTAGACCAGGTTCACTTATTTCAAAGCGCTGGGCTTGTTGGTGATAGACATGTAAAGAGTCCATATGACGGCGAAACAACATGGCAGCAAATACAACAACTCGTTGGCATATGCTTTTTGGCGTGAACCAGATTAACTCAAGATGACCATCAGCAAGCGATGCCATCGGTGCCGGGGTTAAACCTCCAGCAAAATGCTTACCATTGGCCACCAATAGCATCATGCCCTGTTGTGGCCAACCAGGGTGCGCGAGCCTCAGTGTTTTTGCAGCAAATAGCGCAGCCAATCCCGCGGTGATATAACTAAACCGACCCAAACGCTTGCCTTGCTGGAGTTTACCTACAACATGGGCATTAAACCCAACACCCGCTATGTTCACGAACCAGCGCTGATCGACGCGGCCTAAGTCCACCGCCATCGTTTGTGGTGAAAAAACACTGCTGCGCCACTCCTCAGCACTGTATTGAAACTGTCTCGCAAAGTCATTGCCGGTCCCTGCTGGCAGTAGCGCAATGTCACACGGTAACTTAGCTACGGCATTGACCACCAAGTTCAAGGTGCCATCACCGCCAATGACCACCACGGTATCTTCTGCTGTCGCTAACTTAGTGACAGCTGAACAATCAGAAGCATAATTTCCGCTACTATAAAACCACTTCACCGAGCATTTTTTTCGTTTTATTTGTTGTTCTAACCAAGCAATATGCTGCGTCGCAGCACGCCCAGCAAGTGGATTCACGACCACCAGCATAAAAACCCCAAAAGCAAAAAATCATTTTATATGAATAAAAAACCAACCACAAAGAGAGAAAAACAAACAAAAATCAATAAGCAACTGAATTAACTGATATAAATAAAAATCCAACAATAGAAAAAAGTGCATATCCATTCATAATCAACCATAAAGCAAAGCTTAACACCACATTAATCGATAAATAAAACTAATGCGAAAGAGATACTTTTTATCGTTGTTAATTTAATCAACTTGACGGCAAAATAACCTTGTTTTCAATTAAACCAGTCAGGAGTCAGACATGCTTAATTCAGCTGCGCCTTGCAGCCCTTCACAAAATACGTTTAATACCACCCAGCCATCTAAGCGCCGTTTTAACTGGAGCAAATGGCTCACCTTATGTGCCCAGCATTTGGCACTAAAAGACGTAATTATGTATAAGTAAGTCTGCACAGAGCATGGCGTCCCAACCCGCCATGCTGCTGTTCTCTCGCTATGCTCAATAGAGCACAAAAGCATCAGTACCACCACTGTTTTCCTTTCGACTGTTATCCAAAGCGCTCATTTTTAGCCGTTTTTTAAAAAAAGCCGCCTTTTCGATTGTTTTTTAAGCAAACGGTCCAAAAACGGTTTACAGCGCCTAAATGGCTGAGTATTATCTTTGCCCATGGAGAGATGGCTGAGTGGTTGAAAGCACCGGTCTTGAAAACCGGCATACGTTAATAGCGTATCTAGGGTTCAAATCCCTATCTCTCCGCCATTTTAAAAAGTATTGCGTCGGAGAGGTGGCCGAGTGGCTGAAGGCGCTCCCCTGCTAAGGGAGTATAGGGTTTGTAGCCCTATCGAGGGTTCGAATCCCTCCCCCTCCGCCATTTCTTTGTAAAGAAACCGCTATTATGGCGGTTTTTTTATGGCCAAAATTTACCTTCCCTCACACTCTGGTCAGACCACATCGAACTGTGCTAAGTTGGTTCTTCTGTTAGTTAAAACACCGTCCCGAATGAAACTACATGTACTAGAAGGCTACATTCAAAGCATTTACTTGGTTGAGTATCAACACCAGCTCTTACTGCT
Organism: Pseudoalteromonas 'SMAR'; assembly: GCF_048515945.1. Taxonomy (NCBI): domain Bacteria; kingdom Pseudomonadati; phylum Pseudomonadota; class Gammaproteobacteria; order Alteromonadales; family Pseudoalteromonadaceae; genus Pseudoalteromonas; species Pseudoalteromonas 'SMAR'. The sequence goes on along the minus strand of NZ_JBLWMW010000023.1, from coordinate 10,507 downwards.
CGATGGCTGCTGCCGTGCCGATGTCACTTTAGTATGTGATTATATAAAGCAGTTAAACCGCCCTATCACAGATTTAGCCCTAATAGTGGTTACGCACATGCACCCTGATCATGCCGGGGGAGCGCACGCACTACGCCAGTTAACCGCAGCCAAAATTGCCACAGCCAATGCACCTAGCCAGTGGTATCAAGGACTTGATGGCATCATGATGCACCTGTCAGACATGGCTTTAGCATTATGGGTAGCCGGCAGGAAACGCAAAGCCAAGCAAAACCTCTGGTATCCGCGTAAGCTAGTTGCAGACTATTTTCTTGCCGATGGCGATACCCTACCTGGCTTTGATGAGTGGCAGGCCATACATACCCCAGGTCATACCGACCGTGACTTGAGCCTATTTCATATGCCCAGCAAACGCATCTATGTCGCCGACTTAATGGTAAAGGTCAAAGGCCAGTTTATCGCGCCGTTTCCGGTTTTTTATCCGCGCCTGTATCGCCAGTCATTACACAAGGTGCAACAGCTCCAGCCACAATCAGTGATCTTAGCCCACCAAGGGGAAGTAGACACGCCAGAGGTTGACTTTGCAGCCTTGATAGCACGCGCGCCCAAACAACCAATGACGCACTGGCGCTCGGTAAAAAAGAAAACCAAACAGGCCCTTGGATTAGGTCGCTAGCACCGAGTTCACGGCCGCGATCAGTTGCTTAATATCTGCTTCCGTATTGTAGATATGCGGCGAGACCCGCAGTCCATAGCGACGCTGATCGGTAGCTATTTGAGCCTGTTGTAACGCTTGGCTAACCGTTTCTTGATGCTCAGCAAAATCTAAGATTGCCGTACCAGAACACTGCTCGGCAGCCACTGGTGAGCGGTAGAATGGTGCTAGTTCAGTTTGTAAACGCGTGAGCAGCTTAAGGTTATGAGCACGAACCGTGTTTATGCCAAGCCGAGCAAAGTAATCGAGGCTGTGTCCGGCATACACAAATGGCGCCACTGATGGCGTGCCTCCCCAAAAACGCAAAGCGGTGTCATGAAAAGCAAAGTGATGGATGTCGAACTCAAATGGATTTTGATGGGAAAACCAGCCAACATCTTTCGGTTCACAATAGGGTAAAACATCGGGGTGCACCCAAAGAAATCCAGCTCCAGGGCCGCCACAACTCCACTTTACACTGGAACCGATAACGCAGTCGGCTTGCCACTGAGTTAAATCTATCGGTAATACACAAAGTGACTGCGCAATATCAACAATGGTACGACAACCTGATTGTTTCGCCAGCGTAATAATGTCTTTTACCGGAGCCTGCTCACCGCTGTTAGAATAGACATGACTGATAAAGACCCAATCTATTTGTTCATTTATATATTCTTGCCAAACGTTGCTGTCGTGCATATCTAAGTGCGCCGGAATAAAGACCACTTCGACATTGTCTAAGGCCTGTTGGAAGACAAACCCCATACTCGGAAAATCGTCTTCACTCATCAGCACCCGCACCTTGCGCAAGTTACTTTCGGGTAGGCTCATCAACCATTTGCTTAAACCACTGGAAAGGTTGGCTTGCGGGCAAAACCACTGCGGTTGCGAGTTAAGTAGTTGCGCCAGTGCTCCTTGAAACCGCTCTATGCTTTTTAACCATTGCGGCCAAGGTTCTGTGCTTTCACTCTGCCACGGCAAAACAAAATGTTGATGATAGTCTTGCGCTGCAGAGCGCAGCATTCTGCCCACTGAGTGACTCAGTAAGTAATGGCCTTTAGGTAAGTGAAAATCAGCGTTAAGCTCAGTCATTATCAGCTCCAAGTGCCCCTTTTAAGCGCTGCAAGTCGGTGTGTCGGGTAAAAATATCATCACGCTGTGCTGCGGCGCGTCGATCTCTGAGGTCAGCTAAACTCTGCAACAATACTTCTAGCGGTGGACCACTGGCCGTGACTTTACTCAAGTGCTGCTCTTGCATCTGCTGCGATGGCTTTGCAATATACTTTTCAACTAATTGATTATGATGCTGTATTGCCGTGTCACCATGGAGTTTACACACTTGTATAAACAAGCGTGCCGCAGGCTCAAACCACTCCCCACGGGGACCTTCTAGAGCTTCTAAAAAGGCATCCATCAGATTTGGGGTGCGCATACACTCACGCAGTGTAGCTTGGTCCTCGGGCATCATATATAAAAACTTTTCCACCAGCATTTGTCCATAGCTAATGTCATTGGCTGGGCATAGGCCTAACATCATGTCGATCACATTAATACCAGCAAAGTCCCCCGCATTTGCGCCGCGGTAGACCTCCTTACCAACCCGGTAAGGTTTATAGTATGGTCGTACAACATGGAAAAAAGCATCGGCATCCAACGCCTTAAACAGCGTCTGATTAGACTCAATCACATCCAGCAACGCCTGTTTTACCTGCTTTAATAATACCACCGCCATAGGGTGAGATATGCCAACATGATGCACCTTCATTAATGCTTCAGCACCGCGCTTATAAGCCAATATGGCTTGAGTATTGTAGTCAATAAACAAGCGCTCGGCAGGGTGTGAAGTAAAGCGCTTGTACACGCCATTTATTGCTCGGTTGTGGGTTGTTAGGTGTGCCGTTGCAAAGCGTGGTGTGACGCCAATGGAAGCGCCAATATGCATGGCTAATGCCGAGGCTTCTGTCAGTGGTGAATGGCTTTCGCGGCTTGGTTCGGTGATTTCATGGCGCCGGCATGCCGCCATAAATAAGCCGACATTACCCAGTAAATCAAAGGCCTGCTCAAAGCCTTCGTCGGTGTTACCTTCTGCTAATAAGGCTGAAATTAGGGCATTGCCCTGCTCTAGTAACTGCTGTTTATATGGTTCGCCCACTCCAGCAACATTGGCTTTGTCTTCTTGCTGCCAGTATAGCTGTTCAAGTTGGTCGTTGATGGTGACGAAAGGTCCGCGGATCCAGTTGTCGAATTGTAACGATAAGGTGCTCATTAGTGTCTGCTAGCTATTCTAAATAGCTACAGGCTATCAAAGTAGTACGAGCATAATTTGCTAATTTTCGCTAAAAAAATAATACTAACTAGCAATATCCACTAAATCTAAGCATTTAATGTGAATTTAGACCGTAAAGACAAACTATTGCTCAACGCCTTACAGCATAATGCTCGCTTGAGTAATGCCGCGTTAGCAGAGCAAGCCAATTTATCCGACACGCCGTGTTTGCGGCGCATCAACAAGCTCCAGCAAAGTGGCATCATTAGTGGCTATCATGCTGCCATAGACCGAGCTCAAGTTGATTTAAGTATTCTCGTATATGCCTTTATTCGGCTTCATGAAAACAGTGCCAGTGCAGCAAACCAGTTTGAACAACATGTCGGTGAGCAAGATCATGTGATCACTTGCTCTGTGATCTCAGGCAGTTATGATTACCTACTTGAAATAGTCGCAAAAGACTTGCCCAGCTATGAGCAGTTCGTCAAACATCAGTTAGGCGCGTGCAATGCCATTGCTGCCATTGAGTCAACCATTGTACTCAAGCAAACCTTTGCTAAACGCACACTGCCCATTCGTTAATTCGCTCTGGAGAGCCTGTGAATAAGAAGACAATACTGCACTTTGTTACTCACACCCTGTTACTTGGTTTGGTTATGCTACCCGCAAAGGTCATGGCAACCGACTGCTTAACTCAGGTTAATGACTTGGCACTGTTCGAACACAGTAAAGCCAATGGTCAACTGCGCTTTGCTATCGACTCTGGCCCTGCGGTTATCAAGGTAACTCCCCAGATGAGTTTCAATCAGTACCTCAGCCGAACTAAAGCACTCATTGAGCGTCGCAACCCTCGTGGCAACCTTCCCTGTCCCGTCACCACTCCGACAACAGCAATATTACAGCTGCATGCCACTTCCGTGGCCGATTTAGTGGCTCCTTTTGAACTACCTCAGAGCAATTCAGATATGGCTATTTTACTGTTGCACGGGTTAACAGACTCGCCGTTTACTTTTCATTACCTGGCGGCGTCCTTACATCAACAGGGATATAACGTGCGGACGGTGCTATTACCTGGTCATGGCACTGCAGCGAGTGATTTAACTCAGGTATCTATACAAGATTGGCAACGCCATGTTGCTTATGCCATCGAACAAACCAGCGAAGACTTTAAGCAGTTCGCGGTGTTGGGGTACTCCACTGGTGCAGCATTAGCACTGAGCTACCTTGAGCAGCAAGTACCAGACAACCTTAATGCCTTAGCGCTCATTTCTCCAGCCACAGAGCCACATAATAAACACGCTTGGCTGGCGCAGTGGCTCGATTACTTACCGTTTGTAGAGTGGATTGATGAAGATGCTGACCTTGATTTTGCTAAGTATGAGTCTTTCCCTTGGCATGGCGCCACTCTAGCCCATCAAGCAATGGCACCTGTACAAGCAATGACCGCGCTGCCCAATGTCGCTACCTTTGTTAGCTTCAGTGATGTCGATACCACCATCGATAACCAGACAACAGCAAAGCTGCTAAAGCAGTGGCAACAACATCCCAGCAATACCATCACCCCTGTGCAATGGCTATATAGTGAAACTCAGCCACAAAGCAATCGTCCTGACGTTTTTATCCGTCGTGTTGCCTCTAAACTCGTGTTAGACATGTCACATATTGGTATTTTGCAGCCACCAGAGCATAGTTACTATGGCAGCAACGGCCCCTATCGTAATTGCACGAGTTACCATTTAGATAAGGCCCAATTTGCCCGCTGTCGACTCGGCGAAAACCCAGTGTATGGTGAACGTCACCCAGCGAACCTGAAGCAACCTTTGCCGCTTGCTAGGATCACGTTCAACCCAGACTATCAAGACTTCGTTAGCGCTCTTATCGACTTCTTTTCAACGCATGAGGATGATAGCCACTAATGTCGTTTAGCCATGACTTCAAAAACGCCATAAGCGACATTCCAGAGCAAAATTGGCAAGCGCTATCTGGTAAGCAGGTATTCACTCACTATGCATTTTTACGGGCCTTAGAGGAAACTGGCTGTGTTAGCCAGAAAACGGGCTGGACCCCTCATCACTTAGTTATCCGCTGTCAAGATGACATAGTTGCCATCCTGCCCGGTTATATTAAAACACACTCTTATGGCGAATACGTTTTTGATTGGGCGTTTGCAGAAGCGTATCAACAACATGGCCTACCCTATTACCCAAAGTGGCTGTGTGGCGTGCCATTTACCCCAGTGCAAGGGCCAAGGCTATTAGCCAAAACACTCAATCAGGAGTTATGTAATTACATTGAACAGGTGTTGTTGCAATTATCACACACCGAGTTAAGTGGTGTACATATAAACTTTATTGCTAACCCTGCTACCTTGGCTAATACCCGCTTTGTGACAAGACGCAACGTTCAGTTTCATTGGTATAACCGTGATTATCACGACTTTGCCGGTTTTCTTAGCCGCTTTAATGCCAGAAAACGTAAAATGGTAGTCAAGGAGCGCCGTAAAGTTGCACAACAGGGCATAGCGATCCGTTGGTTCCAAGGTGATGAGGTGACTGCTGAGCTACTCGATGCCTTTTTCCTTAGTTATCGCCTAACCTATTTAAAGCGCTCGGGCCATCATGGTTACCTTTCTAAAGGCTTCTTCCAACAACTGTGTAAAACCTTGCCTGAACATGTCCGGCTCTGCTGTGCATATCATCAGGGCGAGGTGGTGGCCACAAGCTTGTATTTTATCGACCAAGATACGCTATACGGCCGTTACTGGGGGGCCATTCAAGACCAGTTTGACTTCTTGCATTTTGAGCTTTGTTATTACCAAGGCATAGAGCTGGCCATTGCCCAACAACTTCAGATCTTCGACGCTGGCGCCCAAGGCGAGCATAAACTCGCACGAGGGTTTGAGCCGGTTTGGCGACACTCCTTCCACTATTTATTTCAAGCAGACTTTCACCGTGCGCTACAAGATTTTAGCCGCCGCGAAACGCAAGCACTGGGTGAGTATTTTCAACAGTGTCAGGACAAGCTACCGTTTAAATAGTAATAAACGATTGTTGGCTGGCATCTGGTGATCCTCTAATAAGGTAAAGCCATGTTGTTGTGCCAGCGAGACCAACCAAGTTTGCTCCCGTATACCGCTTCGTGGGTCGCGCTGTTGTAACAACGCATCAAAGCGCTCATTACTGGTACTGGTGTATTGGCCATGATAATTAAAAGGGCCGTAGATAAATAACAACCCAGCAGGCTTGAGGTGCTTTGCTGCTCCTTGTATAAGCTTAACCACCAGTTGCTCTGAGATGATATGCAAAGTATTGGCAGTAAAAATAGCATCGTATTGCTGCTTCACAGGCCAGGGGAAATGTAAGTCTAAAGCTAAAGGAGGACGAAGGTTACTTAGCTGCGCTTCTGCCAGCCAAGCATTAATACCTTCATGATGCATTTGCTGATCGGCAGTCTGCCAAGTCAATTCAGGCAGATGTTGCGCAAAATGCACGGCGTGTTGGCCAGTGCCCGACCCTATTTCTAATAATTGCAAGCAACCAGTTAAGTGAGGTTTTAACTTTTCCAGGATGGGATCTTTGTTGTTTTCACATGCTTGAGAGAAGGGTTTTGTCATTGTTTTTGCACTAATTTGATCAATCTATGCCCGCTATTGAGGCAAGGATCAGCAACAATTGCAAGTGGTGTCATCAGTAAGTCTGTTAAGCAATTAAAATCATGAAAGAAATTTATTTTGGTATAACTTCTGCTACGTTTAAAGAGGAACTAGAGGAGAAGCAAGATGAAAATTTCAGAGATCACACACATGCCTAGCGAAGTTAAGAGTCAAGGTTTACTCTTAAAGCGTCGTAAAAATGCCTTTATGAAAGGCAAGTCTTACCGGCAAGAGATCGCTAATCTGATGCAGTTAGATGAGCAGGAAAAGGAACATACCGAGCAAAATTATCTCCTCGGATATAACTAATTTTATCCCTGCAGCTCGCAATGCCAGAACCTCAGTAATGAGGCTCGACACGAGCTTGAATTTACAACGCAACAATGTAATGATAATAATTATCATTACATTGTTGCGTTGGTTACATGCGGAATATGACTTCACCATTATGGCACGACACCTTATTGCAGTCCCCGAATAGCGATCTATGTGCTCCGGTCATGGTCGCCGAGTTTATTTCTGCCAAGTTAAATACTGCCAGATACTATGGCCGCCGCAACAACCCTTTGCTACAAGAATTCTATCTTAAGCATGCCTTATCAACATTATTAGAAGCCATAGCTGATCCTTTAATCGCCTTAAGCATTAGAAAACAGTGTATGGATCAGCTATTCAAACCTTTGTTGGCACTGAAGCGCTTTTATCGGCTAAACCACTCATCGCAGCAACATTTTTTACGGCTGCAACGAGAGGCGTGCCAAGTATGCCAACAGTTTAACCCGTTTATATAGGAGTAACTATGGATAAGTTCCGCCAAGAAAGTGATAGTATGGGCACACTTGATGTTCCAAAAGAGGCCTTATATCAAGCCCAAACCCAGCGCGCAGTTAATAACTTTCCCATTAGCGGTATCACGTTACCACAGCAATTTATTAAAGCGCTGGCCTACATTAAACAGGCTGCCGCTGAAGCCAATCAGTCTCTTGGTCATCTAGAAGCCGAAAAAGCAAAAGCGATTGTGGCGGCTTGCCAGCAATTGATTGATGGTAAACATCTTGGGCACTTTCCTGTCGATGTCTTTCAAACCGGTTCGGGCACCAGCTCCAATATGAATGCTAATGAAGTCATCGCCACCTTAGCAACACAAATTGGCGGCATTAAGGTTCACCCTAATGACGATGTCAACATGGGGCAAAGCTCCAATGATGTTATACCCACCGCTATTCACGTCAGTAGCGCCATTGCCGCAGTGTATGAATTATTGCCAGCCCTAAAACACCTATCAGCCACCATTGAACAAAAGTCATCATCGGTTGGCCACCATGTAAAAACAGGCCGAACCCATCTAATGGACGCCATGCCCGTCAGTTTTGCACAAGTACTCAGCGGCTGGCAAAGCCAAGTGGATAACGCTTGCCAAGGCATTGTGCAAGCATTAGAAAAGGTATACCAATTAGGACAAGGGGGAACCGCTGTCGGCACTGGAATTAATGCCGACCCTAAGTTTTCTGAGCAATTCAATAATTGCCTAAGCAGTAACGTTGGGATCCGCTTTAGTAAAGGTCAGAACTTTTTCTATCACATTGGCTCTCAGGATGCCATCGTTGCCCTCTCTGGGCAGTTAAAAACGTACGCCACTGCACAAATGAAACTGGCCAATGATCTCCGTTGGATGAATTCAGGACCCTTAGCAGGGCTGGGAGAAATCGAGCTCGAGGCGCTTCAGCCTGGTTCCTCTATTATGCCAGGCAAAGTTAATCCGGTTATTCCTGAAGCCGCCGCTATGGCCAGCGCCCAAGTCATAGGTAACGACACCACCATTACAGTGGCAGGACAGTCTGGTAATTTTGAACTCAATGTCATGTTGCCAGTCATTGCGCTTAATATTTTGCAAAGCATAGAAATACTTGCAAACAGTGCACGCTTACTCGCCGACAAGGCCATCGCCAGTTTTACCGTCAATGAAGACAATATTAGCAAAGCCTTAGCCAAAAACCCGATTCTGGTTACCGCGCTAAACCCGGTGATTGGCTATGAAAAAGCCGCTAAAATCGCTAAACAAGCTTATCAAGAAGGGCGACCGATTATTACCGTGGCACAGGAGCAAACGGATCTCAGCGAGGAAGAGTTACAGCGACTGTTGGATCCGCAAAAGCTGACCCTTGGCGGGCTATGATTACTCATAGTAGGCTGCGACAGTAGCCTACTTCTGTCTTGCTATTACCGTGTTATTTGCGTAGCTTAATAAGCAACAACAGGAGATAGTAAATGAATAAAACCGTATTAGCACTGCTGGTCTCAGTCCTACTAGCCGGCTGCCAAAAAGAAGCACAAAGTGATAACCAACAGCAACCCACAGCTGAAACGACTCAGACCAGTAATACGCCACAACCTAAGCTAGAGCTGCAAGAGCAAAAGGTCGCAGAGCTGACACAAGAACAACTAAACGACTTGAAACAACAGCTGGACACGCTTACCGCGGATAAAAGCTGTGACAACAGTTCACAATGCCAAGTCACTGCTGTCGGTGATCGCGCCTGTGGTGGGCCCTCTTCTTACCTAATCTTTTCTACTAAACACAATAATGCAACCACTGTGACACAACTGGCAGATAAGATCACGGCGGCAGAAAAGGCCTATAACATAAAGAATCAGGTCATGAGTATTTGTGAGCATTTAACCAAACCAAGCGCTCAATGTGTTGAAAATAAATGTGTTAAACTAGCAAGTAATCACCCGACACAATAGAGGCTTACAATGAAATCACCTTTTTTGCTCACTGCTTTAGCAACACTAACCATCGCGTTAACAGGCTGTGAAACTACCACAGCAAACAATAGCCAAAGCAGTAACAGCAAGAGCAGTATCAGTTTGAGTGACATTGAACAGCAATTAGGGTGTGATGCTAGCTATCAATGCAAAGTGATCGGCCTGGGTGAACGTTTAACCTGTGGTGGACCCCGTGAATACCTGATTTACTCGACTAAACATAGCGATGAAAAGCAGGTAGAGCAACTTGTGGCGACCTTAACTCAACAAGAGCAACAGGAAAACCAGTCTAAGCCGCCAGCACAGAGCTGCGAACCAGTAATGCCCGTGCAAACGCTTTGTATTGATAACCAATGCAAGCCCATAACGATTAAGTAGTTATGGGCCAATAAATTCATTAATTAATGAAACCACCATGACAATTAAGGCACATAGGCCCGCATTAACTAAATATTTTACTTCCAGCTGATGCTTAACCCAGTAGCAATACATAAAGCGGATTAAATAAGTAGCTGACGTGCCAAATAAGGCAAAGATTACTAATAAAGCCAATAGTTGAAAGGTCACTGTGCCTCCTCTTTTTTGCCCATCATATCGCGGATCCTGCTGCGCTAATAGCCATTCCCCTTAAAATGCTGAAGAAAAGCCTACACCCGCGAATTAAGCCACTTATAGGTGCGCGTTTATTGCTCTTAAGACTGTTTAGATTTTGTAGGCGCGGGTTTACCCCGCGCTTTTTATTGTGCGCTAAACGCAAAAAACCCGCTGCATTGCTACAACGGGTTTGACGTACAAGGGTGAACTGCGACCGAAGCACCGCTTCGCAGCGCAGTGAACGCGAGGTATGGACACCGAGCCGGAAGCCCTCCACAGGGATGTGTGCCCAAAGGTTGTCTTTACCACTCTGTCTACATTGCTCTCAAGGCTGTTTAGATTTTGTAGGCGCGGGTTTACCCCGCGCTTTTTATTGTGCGCTAAACGCAAAAAACCCCGACTCTTTCGAATCGGGGTTTGACGTACAAGGAAGTACTAATGTCGATGAGATTCATGGATGAATGTCTTTCATCAACTTACTTATAAGGCCCTGGCGATGTTCTACTTTCACATGGGAAGCCCACACTATCAT
>NZ_JBLWMW010000022.1:0-72934 GCF_048515945.1 Pseudoalteromonas 'SMAR' | reverse complement strand
GGCTTCCCATGTGTCTCTCTATGAAAAGAATGAGAACATCGCCAGGGCCTTATAAGTAAGTTGATGAAAGACATTCATCCATGAATCTCATCGACATTAGTACTTCCTTGTACGTCAAACCCCGATTCGAAAGAGTCGGGGTTTTTTGCTATGTGGAATTCAAAAAAAGCGCGGGGTAAACCCGCGCCTACAAGAATTACAGCCTTGAGAACAATGTAGACAGAGTGGTAAAGGCAACCTTTGGGCACATATCCCTGTGGCGGGCTTCCAGCTCGGCATCCACGTTTCGCTCCCTATTCGTCAGAGTTAAACCCAATCGAGCAAGTGTGGAGTTGGCTACGACAACACTGTTTATCTAAAAAGTATTTTCATACTATGAAGAAATCATTGATGAGGTTTCAAAGGCTTGGAATCACTTTATTTCAGTACCTGAGCGGGTAAAAGAAGATGTGTAATCGGGAGTGGATAAAATTGATTTAATCTTTATGCGGATTGGTATTACTTGGCATTTATTGATGTGATTGCGTGCTTATATCTTTGCTCTTAATGAAGAGCTCCCTCGGCTTCTTTGATGAGTTCGCTTATCCCCTACGTGGTATCTGTATGCATTAGCGGATTTATTCCGCGACTTTGCCTTGCCCAATAATTATGCATCAGTTATAACTAGTTACATTGTTTGATGATTTTAATAATGGAATTGAGGTGTGGTGTGTTCGCGAAAACGGTGATCTATGTAGACAATGTCGAAGAAGTCTTAGATTTTTACTATCAAGCATTTGCTATAAGCACTTTTGATATGACCGATGAGGGAGATTACGGCGAGCTGGATACTGGCGAGGTCAAGCTGGCATTTGCCAGTCACCCATTGGCGCAGTCACAATTTAAACAAGAATACATTCGCAGCCATCCTAAGCAGCCAGCTTTGGGGTTTGAAATATCACTCAGTTGTGACAATGTCCCTAAGTGTTACGATAAGGCTGTTGCTGCAGGCGCTGAGCCGCTTAGTCCGCCAAGTTTGAAAGGCAGTGTCACTCAGGCTTATGTGCGCGCAATAGAAGGCACCTTAGTGGCATTAGTATCACGGTAGAGGAAGGTAGCTGCGCATATTATCAACGCAGCTAGTGTGGCGGTTATTCGGCGTCGACCAACAGGCGAGCTAAACCCACAGGTTCGATTTCAACGCAAACGTTGTCATCGTTCCAGTTTAAACCAACTAAGGCATCGTCTTCTTTTAGATCTAGCACCCACTCATCTAAAAAGCTTTCCACATCAATGCTTATGGCACTGAACTCAGACCATTCATCACGGCACTGAGCTTGGGCTTTTTCTTCGCTATCCCAAAGCAGTAACACATCAACTTCATCAAACTGGTTGGAATCAACCACCACTAATCCGCCATCGTCAGAGCCTAGTGCCCATACTGTTTCGCTGCGTTTTACTTGCTCGATAAACTCAGTTACTTCTGAGCCAATTTCTTCTTCGTTCATTATCACTATCTCAATTTCGTGGATCGGTTTGTTGTGCCAACGCCTCGCTGTGCCAGCGTTGATGAAGCGCCATTAAGTTTTCATAATCGCTTAAATCGACGAGCTCTCTAAATAGCACCCAGTCAATCAGACAGTATAAACTGATCTGGAGGTAATCCCAATGCAATAGCTCGTCTGTCACACAGTGTTCATTTAGATAATACAAGGTATGTTGAATGCGTTCGCGCTGCAGGTTGAAAAACAGCTTATCTTGCTCAATAGCAAAACCGGAACGTTTGCTCAGCAGTAATTCAACCAGTGAGTCGTTACAGGCATTGATTAAAATCAGTAGGTTTTCTTGATCCCAACTAGGCTTGTCTAATTGATGCTTTTCTCTGAGGTAACGCACAATAAGGTTGGAGTCGCAGATGATTTGAGACTCATCGATTAAAAAAGGGATTTTTCGTGCTGGATTGTATTTTACTAGAGTTTGCTGACCTTCAGCGGCAAAGATATCAATATGTTGATAGTCGAACGGGATTGCGTTTTTTTCCGCCCACATGCGGATGCGTCGAGCGTAGGGGCTGGTGTTAGAGCCGATTAATTGCATGCCATCATTCCTTATTAGGTTAATGCTAAGCTTAAAGCAGCTTAGCCTAGCTTGTTAGAATGATGGCGAATGCAGACATTTTTCGCAACTGCAGAATTAATCTGAGCGACTGGTTACCTCGAGAAGATGGAAACCAAACTGAGTTTGCACTGGGCCCTGAACTTCATTTACGGGAGCTGAGAACACCACTTTGTCAAACTCGGGCACCATCATACCTGGGCCAAACTCGCCCAAAGCACCGCCATCTTGGCCTGAGGGACAATTGGAGTATTGTTTTGCAATATCTGCAAACTCTTCCCCAGCAGCAATACGCTCTTTAAGTTCCAAACACTGCGCTTCGCTGTCTACTAAGATGTGCCTTGCACTCGCTACTGCCATAACTTCTCCAAATGTTTAATCACAATTCATACTTTATTCTAATATAGGTGGTTGAAAAAATCAGCAATTACGGCAATAGTTTTTCGATTTCGCTGGTTAACTCATTCGACATTGGCTCGGTGCGGCTGTTAAAACGTTGAATCGTTTTGCGGTCGGCCGAGACGAGATATTTATAAAAATTCCAATTAGGTGAGCTAGTTACTTCATTTAAGTGCTGAAAAACAGGGTTGGCGTCTGAGCCGCGAACCGCTGAGGTAGCAAACATATCAAAGGTCACCCCATAATTGACAAAGCAGACTTCGGCGGTGGCTTTTTCATCGTCTTCTTCTTGAAAAAAGTCATCAGAAGGGAAGCCTAACACCACAAGTCCGTCGTCTTTGTATTTTTGGTGGACCTTCTCTAGCCCTTCGAATTGTCCGGTAAAGCCACAATTACTGGCGGTATTAACAATTAATAAAGGTTTGTCTTTAAACTGACATAGGTTGAGGGTGTCATCAGAGCGCAGCTTTCTTAGCTCTACATTGGTGAAGTCGTCACACGATTGTGATTGTGCATTGGCACTGGAGGTAAATAAAAGGCCCAAGCCCAAAGCCAAGGCGGAGATAGATTTACGCATGTCTGCTTTCCTTTTGATTGTTTTATCTTTTATTATACGCCGATAGTTATTTACCTGATCATGATTATGAACATTAGATTGGCAAAACAACCCGATTTAGCGGCCATTGTTGCTATTTACAATGCCACCATTCCCAGTCGTATGGTCACCGCCGATACTGAGCCGGTAAGTGTAGCAGAAAAGCAGTCGTGGTTTGCTGGGCACAGTGGCAAGCGACCCATTTACGTTGTCGAGCAGGATAACCAAGTCATTGCGTGGCTAAGTTACAGCAGCTTTTACGGGCGACCAGCTTATGATGGTACCACCGAAGTCAGTATTTACATTGCTGAACAGGCTCAAGGCAAAGGGCTTGGGAGTGAGCTGATGCGCTTTGCTGAGCAGCAAGCACCAGAGTTAGAGATTGATACCTTAGTGGGCTTTATTTTCTCGCATAACACACCGAGTATTCAACTGTTCCTAAAACATGGTTATGAGCGTTGGGGAGAGCTTCCTAAAGTAGCCCTACTGGATGGCAAAAAGTACAATTTAACGATTTTGGGTAAACATATCCCGTCTTAAATCCTGCCATTATCAGTGATTTTTTCACCTCTATTGATTCTTCTACTAAACTGAATTGCACAGTCGTCGGTAAAGGAATTAATAGATGAGCAATCGAGTTCTGATAATAGACAGTAGCAGCGTACAGGCAATGCGGGTAAAAGTGTTGTTTGAGTTGCTTGGCGGCGATGTTGAGCACCTGCATTATCGCAGCCTAGATACAGAACTGGATTTTGATACTTTTGAGGTGATTGTTGTTGCTCATGGCGTACCGGTTGAAAAGCTGCAATCCATCCATCAGCTACAACATCATGATAAGTTGGTGTTACTGGCACCAAAGCCTGATAACGCTGAGCACCTTAGGCTGTTTAGCGAAATAAACCGCACTCTGCCAAATGGTATAGTTGTCTATCCTTTTTTTGCCAATAAAGATATTACTTCATTACTTGAACGCTTATTAGAAATAGGTGGTGCCAATGCCTTAGTTTTGCCGAAAGTACTCTTGGTTGACCATCATGCTCCGAGATTGGAAGCGCTTGCCAATAACCTGCGTGGGGCACAGCTTGCCGTGACCACAGCAACCACTCTGGAAGAAGCGATGCAGGCTGCAGAGCAGCATAGCTTTGATTTACTGATAAGCGACTTCAATTTAGATGATGATACTGGGTTAGATGTCTTCAATAAGGTGCGTCTTATTCACCCAGAGTGCCGATGTTTGCTCATGACATCGCGAGTCAATCAAGTGGATTTGTTAGAAGCGGTGCGCCAAGGGGTGGAAGATGTCTTAATTAAACCCTTTGATGAAAGTGAGTTACTGCAAAGTCTCCATAAGCTTTGGCAAACCGAACTACTCCGCCGTCATAATCAGGAGCTGGTTGAAAGATTACAAGAAACCGTAGATGCCCTGATTGAACGCGACAGTCTACTGCGCGTTATTTATAAACACACGCCCGATCCCATTATGTTATTCAATCGGCTTGGCTTTGTTATTGAAGCCAACGATGCTTGTTGCGATTTGTTTAATACTTCCGCAGAGTCTTTGCAGGCATTGTCTATTTTCGAATTATTTGATGAACAATCTGTCGCGAATCTACGTGAGTTAATGAAGCATGGTGGCATGCGACATCAATTTAATTGTGAGCTTAATTTACCACTGGTTGATGGCAGGGTTATCCCGTTGATGGGCACCTTTAATGAAATCGATCATCATGGCGAAATGGCGTTTGCGGTGATTTTCAAAAATATTTCCAAGTTTAAAAAGCAACAAGAAATACTGGAAGAAACCAAAGAAATCCTCGAATTAGAAGTGCAGGCTCGCACGGCACAATTACAAAATGCCAAAGAAGCTGCAGAAGCGGCCAACTTATCTAAATCTGAGTTTTTGGCCAATATGTCCCATGAGCTGCGCACGCCAATGCACTCAATACTGAGTTTTGCCCGCTTTGGTTTAGAAAAGCTCGAGGCGCCAGAGCTGGCAGAAGAAAAGTTGAGAAAGTATTTATCGCGCATCGAAACCAACGGTGAACGCTTACTAGTGCTATTAAATAATTTGCTTGATTTATCTAAGCTCGATGCTGGGCGCTTTCCCTTTAACCCCAGCTTTCAAGATTTAATCGCGATTATTGACAGTGGCATTGAGGATGTATCTGGCACAGCGATGGAGAAGAATATAAGAATTCGCTTTGATAAGCCCAGCAGCCAAATTAAAACGTTTTGCGATCCTGAACAACTTAGCCAAGTGGTCAGGAACTTACTGGGTAATGCCTTAAAGTTTAGTCCAAAAGGTAGCGAGATTGCCGTACTCCTAAGTAGCAAAGATAAAGAGCTGCATATTGAAATTGTCGACCAAGGGGTTGGTATTCCAGAAGATGAGCTTGAGGATATTTTTTCTAAGTTTGTGCAAAGTAGTAAAACTGCCAGTGGCGCTGGAGGAACCGGTTTGGGACTGGCTATTTGTAAGGAGTTTGTGCTGCTGCATAAAGGCCAGATCTACGCCGAAAATAACCCCGATGTGGGGGCTCGTATTCACATTATTTTGCCCCATGCCGAGCATTTTGAAACCAGTAACGCGTTGTAATTAATAAAGTTGGCAAGACCTTCGCTCAGGGTCTATAACTACAAGGGTAATCGTTCTTATTTCTGTAATGAAACAAGACTTTGGCTGTAAAGGACCATAAAGGATGATATGTAATGGCGCTAAAACGAATTCTGGCGGTGGATGACGAACCGTTTAACCTCGAAATTATCGAAGAAATCCTAGAAGATCTCGACTTTGAATTGCAAACTGTTGAAAGCGGCCCTGCATGCCTTGAAGTGGTAGAAGACTTCGATCCGCAGGTGATATTGCTGGATGTCAGTATGCCTAAAATGAATGGCTATGAGGTCTGTAAAGCGATCAAAGAAAACCCCAATACGCAACACATTATTGTGATGTTTGTGTCGGCAAGGGGATCGGTCGAAGAGCGCATGGAAGGCTACTCGGTTGGAGCTGAGGATTACATTGTTAAGCCTTTTGGCCAAGGTGAGCTGAAGGCAAAGCTATCTCATTTAGGGCAATTGCTACAAGAAAAAGACTTGCTGGCGCAGCAAGTGGAAGATGCCACTTCAACGGCATTCAGTGCCATGGCCAATAGCAGTGAAATGGGCCAAATCGTTAATTACATTGAGCAAATTGGTAATATTGAGACCTTACCGAAGCTTGCTGAAGCATTATGCCAGTGCCTGCGTGGCTTGGGGCTCAACTGCAATATGGAAATTCGCCTTGAAGGTCAGTTGCATCACTTTGCCAGCACCGGAATATGCTCCCCAATTGTTATTGAACTATTCGAAATCTTACGCAACAAAGGGCGCTTACATGAGTTTACTAATCGCATTTTAGTCAACTATCCAATGTTGAGCATATTAATCCTTAATATGCCGGATGATGACCCTGATAAACATGGCCGCTTACGTGACCACATCTGCTTTATTGCCAGTGTAACTGAGCAGCAGCTATTGGCTATTGCCACCAAGCGTAAGCTGGCGCAACAGCATGACGACCTAGAAGAAGCCATTACCATGGTGCAGGAAAAATTTAATAACATGATTGCCCTGTTAGATAAAAATCGCCAGGATAATGAACGTGTTTTTAGGGCGTTACAAGAAATGTTTGAAGAGCGTATCCCTACCATGGGGCTGGATGAAGATCAGGAGCTATTTATTTACCGAAATGTTGATAAAGCCATTCAAAGCTCAGTCTCTCGGGAAGAAAGTGTGAAAGAAATAAAAACCGCATTTCACGACATCGAAGAAGACCTCAAGTTATTATCGAAAAAGTCGGAATAAAAGCGTTTTTATATTAAATGAAAAGAGGTAGGTCTGTAGGCGTGATTTTGCGCCGCGATTAAAGACCTCTATGTAAAACCACTGCTACAAGGTCGCACCTACCAGGGGGATATGGCGCAGCGCCCAGTTTGCAAGTTCCACTCGGTTGCGAGAGTTGGTTTTTTTGAATGCGCTGTATATATGCGTTTTAACCGTGTGGCTGCTAATATTAAGCTGATCGGCTATATCTTCATTTTTAGCTCCCGACGCGATGAGCTTGATCACTGACTTTTCTCGTGTGGTAAGTTGGTTTAACTCGTCATGACCGACGATAATATCACTTTCTCTTATCGGCTTTGGCATGGCTGATAGCAGCTCACTGAACGCTGAAGCAACGACATGTTGGCAAAACCACAGTTCACCCTCGAGCACGCTGGTTATGCCATTAAAAAGTGTTTGTGGTGAGGCATCTTGATACAGTAAGCCTTTTACGTTGCCAAATAGCGCGGTTTTTTCGCTTACTGTGCCGCGTTCAGCATTAAAGAGCATCACATGGTGCTGCATGGCGAGCTGTTTGATTTCAGGGCTGATGAGTTCGTTGCAATCACGGTGCTCAACATCAATCACAAATAATGAAATGGCAGCCTTTAGAGCAGCATCGGGTAATTTTGTGTCTATTTTGACTGTGCCCGCCAAAGTTTCTAGTACTTTAACGAGTAGAATATAAGCTTCACTACTGGTATCAGCATTAGGGTGAGTTAAGATAAAAATCTCACGGCTTTGCCAATGCTTCGCCATGCTAGAATCGTCCTTTCCAGTCATTCTTAATCCTGCATCTTAGTTTTTATTAAAATTTAATATACATATTTTTTACAATAATTTGAACTTTATTTTGTGTTTTAGGGTGGTTTTATGTGTAGGCGCGATTTTACATCGCGATAAAGATTCCGGCGTAAAGCCGTTCCCACAAGGGAATTTTAGGCTGAGGTCTTTCCGCGGAGTAAATCCGCGGCTACAAAATTCGTCACCCTGAACTTGATTCAGGGTCCATAGGGTCCGCGATAAAAAATATCGATGTCGGTGCAATGGTTTTATATGGACTCCGGATCAAGTCCGGAATGACGGCCTGTGGTAGGCGCGGTTTTATAACGCAACAGGGGAACGTTGTAGGCGCGATTTTATATCGCGCTTATATCGCGATAGTTTCATGATTGTACACGCGATAAAAAATATCGATGTCGGTGCAATGGTTTTATATGGACTCAGGATCGAGTCCGGAGTGACGGCCTTTGGTAGCAGCGATTTTATATCGCGATTTTTTCATAATGTTGCATCGCGATGGTATGTTATTCCTGATTTGGTTCAGGGTCACTTTGGTTTAGCTCAGAATAAATCACATAAGGTAACCCTTGTGATTTCGCGGCGTACATGGCTTTATCGGCTTTGGCGACGAGCTCATCGGCGCTGCTGGCGTCGGTTGGGTATATTACGGCACCAATGCTGAGTTTTAGATGTATTTCTTGCAATTGGTTTTGCTCATCTTGGAGGCAGTAAGTATCGCTTAATAGGTCGTATTTGTGTTGGGCTAATTTTCTTAACTGGTTTTTTTCCGTGAGGTGAGGGGCAATCACTACAAACTCATCACCGCCATAGCGAGCAACAAAATCCGAGGCGCGCTTATACATTTTTAATTTAGCTGAGAGAATTTTTAATAATTGGTCTCCTGCTTGGTGGCCGAGGTTATCGTTAACGGGCTTAAAGTTATCTAAATCAATAAATAATAAACCAAAACCATGGCCATAGCGCTCTGAATCAGAAATGGCACGCTCGATTTCATTATCAAAGGCGCCGCGATTATGGAGCATGGTGAGTCTATCCATAATAACCAGGTTTTCTAGGTTGCGCTGCATCTCGAAGCGCTCTTTTGAAAAGATAACCGTGCGACACAGCAAAGGGCCGGTTACCTCATGTTTGGGAAGGTAATCTTGCGCTCCCAGTTGAATCGCCTTTTCACCAAAGGCCTCTTCGGAAATGCCGGTGAGCACCACAATAGGGGCGCTATTAGTCATTTGTTTTACCGCCAATAAGGTGTTGAGCCCTTGGCTTTCTTCGATATTGAGATCGATGAGCAGGGTTTCTGGCTTAAAGCTTTTCAGCGCTTGGTTAAGCGCATCTAAGGTTTTGAAATGCTTAACCTTAAATTTATGTTTTCCACTCATATCAGCCAGGGTGCGCTTGACCAAATAAGCGTCTTCATCGTTGTCTTCAAGCAGGTAAATTAACCAAGTATTCATAGTCACCCTTTTACGGCATAGTTATGATCAAACCAGTATTGCTTGACCAGTTCTATCAAGTTTTCTAAATCATTTAAGCGCTCTGGCTTAGTAATATATGATTTAGCACCAAGCTGATACGCTTTGTTGATGTCGCTGTGATGTGTGGAAGTGGTGTAACAAACAATAATTAAGTTACTGGTGAGTTGTTGCTCACTTAATGCTTTCATCACCTCAAACCCCGACATATTGGGCATATTTAAATCCAGCAACACCACTTGCACCTGTGCGTCACTGCGCTCTATATAATGCAGTAATTCGCTACCATCATTAAACACTTTGAGATGAGGCCGGTCAGTCACGCTGTTGTAAGCACGTTTAAAAAAATAAATATCATCTGGGTCGTCTTCAACCAATAGTAGTTCCACCTTATGACTCCTTAAATTGCAGCGGCAATGCAATTTCAAACCGTGCGCCATTATCACAATCGTGGCAACAGATAGTGCCACCATGTAGCTTGATGATTTCTTTACACAAAGAAAGCCCAATGCCACTGCCTTGCTCTTGGTTACCACCGAAGCGCTTAAACGGCTCAAATATTTGTTGCTGGCGTGAGGCGGGAATGCCAATGCCATTATCTTGATAATGGATCACCAGCTGTTGGCCTTTTTGCTCACAATTAATGCGAATATGAGGGGTGCACTCTTCACGCTTAAACTTAATGCTGTTGCTAATGAGGTTTTGTAACACCTGTATAAACAGTGAGGCATCTAACTGCACCATAATATCGCCGTGTTGCAAGGTGATTTCGGTATGGCTTTCTTCAATACTAAAACTGAGTATTTCACAGACATCTTCGAGGATAATACTGAGATTGGTGTCTTGTAATTTTAGTTGATGGGCGTGTAAACGCGATAGCTTGAGTAAATCTTGGATCATGGTGCGCATGCGTTGGCTGGCACTGACTAAGCGCTCCAGTTCAAACTTGGCATCTTCATAGTTGGGCAGTTGCGGCGTTATCCGCTCAGCTAAGCTATCTGAAAAAGCGGTGATCTTTCTTAACGGCTCTTGCAGATCATGAGACGCTAAATAGGCAAACTGCTCGAGCTGGGCATTAGACTCTTGCAGTTTGATTAACAGCTCGGTCTGCTCGGTCATATCCACGAATGTGCTGAGCATTAATTCGGCATTGCCGTGGTCATCTCGAGTAAGCACGGTATCGACGGCGTAACACCAAATCCAGTGGCCGGCTTTGTGTTTAAAACGGTATTTAATTGGCAATAACTGGCCATCTTCGCTGGCCTTTACCTCTTCTATGTGTGCTTCAACTAGGGCGAACTCACTGGGGTGAAATAGTGCATCAATGTTGGTTGCGGCTAAATCAACCTGTTGGTAGCCAACCAGCTGAGTATAGCGTTTGTTTATTTTAGTGGTTCGCGCTTGTTTTAAATCATACAAATACAAACCACACACGGCTGAATCGATGATCCGTTGTAAAAAGCGCTGATTATCTTCAAGCTCCTGCTCAGCTGCTTTTCTGGCGGTAATATCAACCGCAATGCCAACAATGTGCTCCACTTCACCCTGATTATTTTTTAACGGATAGAGGGTGGTTTGATACCAACGCTCGCGCTCTTGATGGGGGATCATTTCGGTGTAATCAATGGGCTTGGCAACATCAACACATAGACGGTAGTTTTTGGCGATTTTATCCACTAGCTTGCTATCAAATACCTTGTCGCGTAGTTCGCTGAGGGTTTTATTGACCACTTGCTCAAACGTCACACCAGTGCGCTGACAGGCAAGTTTGTTAAACTCTAAAAAGCGAAACTGGTAATTGGGTTCCACCTTTAATTGCCAAATAGCTTGGCTGGCTCCGTCGTAAATGGCATTAAGAATTTTATTTTTCTCAGCTACTTGCAGCTCTAACGATTTTTTATGATGGATATTGCGCAGTGCCCCAGACATCAATAGGGGGTTGCCTTGGGCGTCGAACGTGCTATTGCCCACAGCTGAAAACCAAGCGTACTGGTGATTATTATCACGGCCAAGGTACTCAATATGATATTGCTCTTTGCTAGTAAAGTGCTCATCAATAGCAGCTTGCACTTTACTGCGATGATCGGGGTGAATATGCTCAAACCAATCTTCAAAGCTCACCTCGTCATCGTCCAGCTTACCAATCATGCGTTTTAAACGCGCTGAATAGCTAACGCGGTTATCTGGCACATTCCATTCCCAAATGCCGTCTTCAGTGGCATTAACAGCACGATTAACCTGTTCACTGGACTCGGCCAAGGCTTTTTCTGTGCGCTTAAGGGAGGTCATATTATTGAACACGGCGAGAATAAAGCTCTGACCATCAAACTGCTCTTGCACTAAGCGCATTTCCATGGGGATTTGGTTACCCTCTTTATCAATAACATGGCACAAGGCTTCTTTACTAAAGTCACTTTGACTAAGTAACGATTGGCTAATGGACTCTAGGCTATCAAACGGGTCATCGAGGCTGACAATTTCGTTCAGGCGTTTACCAATCAGCGGCTGTGGAGAGCCATAGCCCAGTTCACGATAGAAATAAGGATTACACCTATTTACGCTGAGCAGTTCATCGAGCATTAACGCGCTGGTGGGCAGGGTATCAAGCATAAACTCGGTGACTTTTTTTTCGCCCAGTTGGGTGTGCAGAGCTTGTTTTTCTGAGGTAACACGCCTGAGTTTATCTCTTACCCCACGATATTGCAGGGGCGTTGGTAACGTCACGGCGCTGGGGATCAGCCGGAATAAATACACTGCTGTGAGCATTGAGATAATGGCGGTGATGGCTTTGGAAATACCATGAATACCATAAGCGCCGTGCCATACGGTATAAACGCCAATAAGGTGGGTGAGGCCACATAGGGTGATAAAAGCACAGAACAGGATAGCAACCCAGTTTTTTGCAATATCGGGGCGTTTTTTTGCGTAAATCATAATGGCCATGGGGATAGAAAAGTAGGCAGCAGCAATTAAAATATCGGAGACAACGTTGGTCCAGAGGATATGAGATTGCCACAAATAGCAGTGCCCATGGGGCATATAGGCATTATGAAAAAATGACTCGAGCGAGTTCAGATCCATGTTATGTCCTTACACAAAATAATCATACCATTTTGCTTTATTAAGCTAAGCGATCTTGTTCGAAAGCAGAGAGTGTGAGTGTCAGGTTGAGTCTCTTACCTTGAGCAAGCTTAAAGTCAAAATAGCGTAGCGCCCAACTGTTGCAATAACAGCAAACCAGTGACTTATAGCATTAACTGTAGTCTATTTGGGTGGAATTTCGACTCTAGGATGATGAAAATGGATGATCTTGCTTTGTTGCAAAATAGGCAAGGAAAATGGGGCGTAATATGGCCAACCACAGCCGTGTAAAAATAGCGATTACTCGGCTGTGGTCATTAACAGTTTAGTTAGCCCTCAGTGAGCCTGAGGTATTTTTCTGCCAGTTGATCTAAGCTCTCACGATGATCCGGATCGGGTTTAATGCAATCAATTGGGCAAACGCTAACGCAGGTTGGATTATCATAGTGACCCACGCATTCGGTGCATTTATCTGGGTCGATTTGATAAATCTTGTCACCCATATAAATGGCTTGATTAGGGCACTCTGGGTCGCACATATCACAATTAATGCATTTATCGTTGATCAACAGCGCCATTACGACACCTTTTTATGAGGGTTACGGGTATCCTCATGGTCACCTAAGTTACGCATTAAAATGGCATGTTCTAGGTCGATCTCTTGCGGCAATGGGATTTGCACAATATGGCCTGAGCCCTTGGCATCATTGATGGTTTCGCCTTTTTTATTTTCCATGTGTTCGAGGATAAATTGAATGTTTCCTTTTGGCGTCATAAGTTCGAGGCTATGCCCAGTACAGAACTTATTTTTTACATCAATTTCAACCAAGCCATTGCTGTTACGACCGAGCACCTCGCCGACAAATTGCTGCTGTTCGGAAATGGAGTGGCCATACTCATAGTTTTGGTAATCCTGGTGGGCGTGGCGCTTTAAAAAGCCCTCGGTATAACCTCTGTGAGCCAGGTTCTCTAGTGTTTTCATTAAGCTAGGATCAAACGGCTTACCGGCAACGGCATCATCAATGGCTTTGCGATAGACCTGTGCAGTGCGGGCAACGTAGTAAAATGACTTAGTACGGCCTTCAATTTTTAGACTGTGCACACCCATGCGCGTAAGCTGGTCGACGTATTGCACTGCGCGCAAGTCTTTTGAGTTCATGATGTAAGTGCCATGTTCATCTTCAAAAGCGGGCATGTATTCACCAGGGCGACCTTGCTCTTCGAGCATAAATACCTCATCGGTGGGCTGGCCTTCCCCTAAGGTTGGAATAATCGCTTTCGGGTCGACTTTATGCACCACGTCGCCTGTAGCGGTTTCTTGACCTGGTTTTACGTCATAACTCCAACGACAGGCATTGGTGCAAGTGCCCTGATTGGGGTCGCGCTTGTTAATGTAGCCAGATAATAAACAGCGGCCGGAGTAGGCCATGCACAGCGCACCGTGTACAAACACTTCAAGTTCAGTGTCGGGGCATAAGGTGCGAATTTCTTCAATCTCTTGCAGTGATAGCTCGCGAGATAAAATCACTCGTTCAATGCCTTGTTTGGCCCAAAATTGCACCGCGGCATAGTTCACTGCATTGGCTTGCACTGAAAGGTGGATCGGCATATCTGGCCATTTTTCCCGTACCAGCATAATTAGGCCAGGATCGGACATGATTAGGGCATCAGGTCCCATTGCAATAACGGGCTCAATATCACGTAAGTACGTTTTTACTTTACCGTTATGGGGCGCGATATTTGATACCACATAAAACTTTTTGTTTTGTTGGTGGGCTTCGTTGATGCCAAGCTCAAGTGTGGCCAAGTCAAATTCATTATTGCGCACCCGCAGGCTGTAACGGGGTTGTCCGGCATACACGGCATCGGCACCGTAGGCAAATGCATAACGCATATTTTTTAAACTACCGGCAGGAGAAAGAAGTTCTGGTACAAACATGGTTTACCTCATACATTGAACTGATTACGGGTCAGCTGCTGAGTGATTATTAAAAGCGGCGCAGTATAGAAGAATGACCAGCAACAAATTTTGATTTAGATCAGGATTTCGCACCGCGCACGCTTATCCCTTTGTCGCACCGGCTTTACGCCGGAATTTCTTAGCGCGATATAAAATCGCGCCTACATCTTCCGTTGACCCTTGTAGGACCGGCTTTACGCCGGGGCCTCATAAGGTGAGCGAAGCGAACGCGTTACGAAATAACGCTAAGGTGTATTTCTTGGATAAGAAACTGCGTTAGATAGTAGGCTTTTTCTACCAAAGCGCGTATAATTCGCGCCCGTCAATATTCACATTTTAACTTTGGAGCAAAAAAGATGGCTTTAGAGCGTACTTTTTCAATCGTTAAGCCTGATGCGGTAGCTAAAAACCACATCGGTGCTATCTACAACCGTTTTGAGTCTGCTGGTCTTAAAATCGTTGCATCAAAAATGGTTCACCTTTCTCAAGAGAAAGCGGAAGGTTTCTACGCTGAGCACAAAGAGCGTCCTTTCTTCGGTGCATTAGTTGAATTCATGACTTCAGGCCCTGTAATGGTTCAGGTTCTTGAAGGTGAAGACGCTATCCGTAAAAACCGTGAAATCATGGGTGCAACGAACCCTGCTGAAGCACTAGCTGGTACTTTACGTGCTGACTACGCAGACAGCATCGACGAAAACGCAGTTCACGGTTCTGACGCACCTGAGTCTGCTGCTCGCGAAATCGCTTACTTCTTCGCAGAAGAAGAAATCTGCCCACGTACTCGTTAATTCGAGCTGGGTTGCCAAAGAAGGGCTTTCGAGCCCTTTTTTTGTCCTAGTGCATTTTGCTCAATAGCCATACTGAGCAAAATGCATTTGTTATTTGTGATGCTTGCTGCTTTTTTGTACAATATGGATACCAATCCGCATTAATACTTGCTCAATTTGAGGGAGTAAATTTGCCGCTAACTGCGTTAAAAATTTATTATTTAGAACAACTAAATAGCAAAATTTTTGCCTTATTATCGACAAAATTTTCTTGCCTCAAATAGACCACTTAATTAAGCGAATTGGTATTATTGCCATTTAAGCTGTTCTTACCGTCTTTAACCGAGGTTGTTTCATGACCACTACCGAGAAAAAAATTAACTTACTTGATTTAAATCGCGAGGGGATGCGCGAGTTGTTTGCATCGTACGGCGAAAAGCCCTTCCGCGCGGATCAGGTGATGAAATGGATTTATCATTTTGGTGTCGATAACTTCGATGATATGAGCAACCTAAACAAAAAGTTGCGCGCGCGTTTGCAAGCCGAGTGTGAGATCAAAGCGCCAGAAATTTCCGTCAAGCAACAAGCCAGCGACGGCACCATCAAATACGCCTTGCTACTAGAAGGCGGCCAAGAAGTGGAAACCGTGTGGATCCCAGAAAAAGACCGCGCCACGTTGTGTGTGTCATCACAGGTGGGGTGTGCGCTAGAGTGTACCTTCTGTTCCACTGCGCAGCAGGGCTTTAACCGTAACTTAAAAGTCTCGGAGATCATTGGTCAGGTGTGGCGTGTGGCCACCGATATCGGCCTACAAAACGGCGACAGCACTAAGCGACCAATTACCAACGTGGTCATGATGGGCATGGGCGAACCTTTGCTTAACCTGAATAATGTCGTTCCTGCCATGGAACTCATGATGGACGACTGGGCGTTTGGCCTGTCGAAGCGCCGCGTTACCTTGAGTACTTCAGGGGTGGTTCCGGCACTGGATATTCTTAAAGAAAAAATCGATGTGGCTTTGGCCATTTCACTTCACGCGCCGAACAACCCACTGCGCGATGTGCTGGTACCCATTAACAAAAAGTACCCTATTGAAGAGTTCTTAGCGGCATGTCGCCGTTATATTGATGGCTCTAAAGCCAACAAAGACATCACCATTGAGTACGTGATGCTGCAAGAAGTAAACGACAGCACCGACCACGCTCACGAATTAGTGGAAGTGCTTAAAGGCACGCCGGTGAAAATCAACTTGATCCCATTCAACCCATTCCCGGGCAATGAATATGGTCGCTCAAGTAACAGTCGTATTGACCGTTTTTCAAAGGTACTGCAAGCAGCTGGCCTAACCTGTATTGTACGCCGTACTCGTGGCGACGACATTGACGCTGCTTGTGGCCAGTTAGTGGGTGACGTAGTGGATAGAACTAAACGCTTAGCTAAGAAAAAGCAGCGTGAAGACAACGCCATTGCCATTAACGCCAGCGCGGAATAATGCTTTGCTCACCGTGCAGCTGAGTTTGCACGGTGAGGATAATGTTTTGAAAAAATAGATGAATCTCTTAGCCTTTTGGGTAATATAGGGCACACGTACGTTCGAGTGGCAAGCAAAGGTGAGTGATGCAATCGCGAAGAAATCGCACAATGGGCTGGGCAGTGCCATTACTAATGAGTACCAGCCTGCTTTTAACTGGTTGTGTAACTGAAAACAGTTACCGCTCCGATGGCCGTCCTGTGCCCGAGCAGCAAGTTAATAACGTCAATGCCGCCAAAACGCGCATCGCTCTGGCGTTAGAATACCTAAATTCTGGTAACAACACCTCAGCTAAATATAACTTTGAACGCGCCTTGAAATTGGCCCCGCGTCTTGCCGAAGCGCATTATTCACTGGCTTATTATTATGAGCAGGTAGGTGAAGAGCAGCGCGCCGATAACGCCTATCAGGCGGCGTTAGATATTGAGCCCAATGATCCAAACACCCTCAATAACTACGGCACCTTTTTATGTCGCATTGGTCAATATGACAAGGCCAGTGAGTACTTTTTTAAAGCCATCGACGTGCCAAGCTATTTGCGTGTGGCCGCCAGCTACGAAAACCTCGCGCTGTGTGCCATGAAACAAAATGAGTTCGCACTGGCAGAAGACTACCTGAAAAGCGCCGTGAAGCACGAAGGTCAGCGGGTTTCAGCATTGGTGGCATTAGCTGGGCTCTATTATGCCAAAAGCGACTTTTTGGCGGCAGAAGAAGCCCTAGATACTATGCTTAAGCGCGGCTATATCTCGCCACGAAGCTTATTATTAAGTCATTTGGTGCACGTGCAAATGGGCCACTTAAATAAAGCCCAAGACATTGCCACCACCTTAGTGCAAACTTATCCTAAGTCGTCGCAAGCGGCATTGATACTCACCGACAATACTGCCGCCAGTGAGTTTGAGCGCCTGCGCAACCGCGTGCGCGAAGCGGCGCTAAGTAAGCTTACGGATAATTCTCCACGGCACATTATGGCTAACCCCAAAATAAAAATTAAACGCAAAAAAACGCCCTCGCAACAGGCCACGACATTCACCCAAGATTCACTCTCTGGGTCTAATAATGCCGCCGCGGTGCCAAGTGGGAGCAGTGACACTATGGCATCGACGAGTAATGCGCCGCTCGAAGCAAACACTGAGTCGGCGACAGTGGAGTTTTACCAACCTAAGCCGGGTGAAGTGAGCTTTAGGGCGCCATCGTCAAGCACTCAGCCTGTGCGTGGCGGGCGCTCGACTTCTGTGGCCGCCGGTGTGGCGTTATTGAATGCCGCCGTGTCGGTGCCGCAAGTGCCGTTTCATCGTGTGGTGGCAGGGGAAAATTTATTTAGCATTTCGGTGAAATACGATATCAAAATGGCCGAGCTTATGGCGTATAATCAGGTGCGTGAATCATCGCGATTGTATGCAGGACAAAAGATCTATTTAAAAAATCCCAATGTCACTCATGAAATTGCGCCGGGAGACACCTTACTCAGTATTGCCGATCGATATGGTGTGTTGATCGATGAAATTATGCGATGGAATAAATTAACCCCCGACGTGGACTTAACTGCAGGCCGCGCGGTATTAATCGTTGACCCAACTAATTACGTTTTATGAACCAAACCAGTAAAGAGCCAGAGGCACTCGAGCAAGAGCAGCCTTCACTAGGACAGACGCTTGCCACGGCAAGACAAAAGGCAGGGATTAGTTTTGCTGAGATTGAAACTCGGCTGAAGCTGAATCACACTCAAATCACCAAGCTTGAGCAAGACGATTACCAAAGCTTAGGCCCTGAGACGTTTGTGAAGGGCTACATTAAAAACTATTGTAACTTGCTGGGCATTGATGCCAACGAGGTGTTGGCCTTGTATCAAAAGCCGCAAGTGCCGGTGCAAAAACGGCGCATGCAAAGTTTTTCTCGACGCACAGAAAAAGAAGCCCACGATAACCGCTTAATGCTGGTGAGTTACATTGTATTGGCAATTGTGCTAGGCTCGTCGGCTTTCTGGTTTTGGCAAACCAACAACACCGAGCAGCCTTTCAGTGGCGAAACCAGTGAAGCGGTTACAGCGCCAGAGACAGCTGTAGCGCCGCAAGCAAGTGATAAGGCCGCGACCGTTGAGCCGCTAGCCGAGCCAAACACTACAGAGCTAGATGCCGCAGTTGATAAAGTTGTCAGCGATACGGTAGCACCGGCGGCTGCGCCAGCAGCCGAACCACAGCCAAATACAACTGCTACGGCGGCGACAGGCAATACTGTGGTGATGCACTTTAAACAAGAAAGCTGGGTCGAAATGTTCGATGCCACCCAGGAGCGCGTCGCTTTTGGAGTGAAAAAAGCCGGCTACACCATGACAGTGACCGGCAAAGCGCCGTTTTCAGTTGTGTTAGGCAAACACCAGGCCGTTGAAGTAGAATTAGACGGGGTGGCGATCACCTTGCCGGAATTCGAGAAAAACCGTTTAGCCAAATTTAATTTACCGTTAACAGAGTAGTTATCATGTTTTCAGAACCACCTATTAAGCGTAGAAAATCAACCAGGATTAATGTCGGTAATGTTGCCATCGGCGACGGCGCGCCTATTGCCGTGCAGTCAATGACCAACACCAACACCTTAGATGTTGATGCGACGGTGGCACAAATTAAAGCAATTCAAGATGCCGGAGCCGATATTGTGCGGGTTTCGGTGCCGACAATGGATGCCGCTGAGGCCTTCAAAAGCATTAAAGAGCAAGTGGATATTCCACTGGTCACCGATATTCACTTTGACTACCGTATTGCCCTTAAAGTGGCCAAGTACGGCGCCGATTGTTTGCGTATTAACCCAGGTAACATTGGTAGCGAAGAGCGCATTCGTGCGGTTATTGACGCTGCCGGTGAGCAAAATATCCCGATCCGAATTGGCGTCAATGGCGGCTCGTTAGAGCGCGACTTGCAAGAAAAGTATGGCGAACCGACGCCAGAGGCCTTGTTAGAATCAGCGATGCGCCATGTGGAAATCCTTCAACGTCACAACTTTGACCAGTTTAAGGTGTCGGTGAAAGCGTCAGATGTCTTTCTAGCGGTAGGGGCTTATCGTTTATTGGCCAAAGAAATTGACCAGCCATTGCACTTAGGGATCACCGAAGCCGGTGGTTTTAGAGCCGGTTCGGTGAAATCGGCGGTAGGGCTTGGCATGTTATTGGCTGAGGGCATTGGCGATACCTTACGGGTGTCATTGGCCGCTGATCCGGTGCAAGAAATCAAAGTGGGCTTTGATATCTTAAAGTCGCTGCGGATCCGCTCTCGTGGCATTAACTTTATTGCTTGCCCAAGCTGTTCACGCCAAGAGTTCGATGTGGTAAACACCATGAACCAGTTAGAAGAGCGCCTCGAAGATGTTACGGCTCCAATTAGCGTGTCGGTGATTGGTTGTGTGGTGAATGGCCCAGGTGAAGCATTAGTCAGCGACTTAGGTTTGGCTGGGGCGAACCGCCGCTCAGGACTGTATATCAATGGCGAACGGCAAAAAACGCGCATCGATAACGACAATATCGTGGAGCAACTTGAGGCGCAGATCCGTGATTACGTTGAGAAAAAAGAGCAAGAAGAAAAAATCGATGTAAAAATCATCGACTGATACAGGCGTAATCGTTAATATAAGCCATTTTCAATGCGCAAACGCTACAGCAGCAAGCAACGCCGTAGCCGTGATATTTGCAGAAATAAGATTTTAGTTAGGGTTTTCAGTGACAAAACAACTTCAAGCTATCCGTGGAATGAATGATTGTCTGCCAGGTGATACGCAAATTTGGCAGAAAGTAGAGTCGGTATTAAGAGATACGGTAGCGGCATTTGGCTATCAGGAAATTCGTTTTCCCATTGTTGAGTCAACCGATTTATTTAAGCGCTCTATTGGTGAAGTCACCGATATCGTAGAAAAAGAAATGTATACCTTTGATGACCGCAATGGCGACAGCTTGACGCTGCGTCCTGAAGGCACAGCGGTATGTGTGCGTGCTGGTAATCAAAACGGTTTACTGTATAACCAAGAGCAGCGCCTTTGGTACATGGGGCCAATGTTTCGTCATGAGCGCCCGCAAAAAGGCCGCTATCGCCAGTTTCATCAGTTTGGTGTTGAGACCTTTGGTATCGCTTCAGCGGATATTGATGCTGAAGTGATCTTAATGACTGCGCGTTTATGGCAGCAGTTTGGTATTCAAGACCACGTTAAGTTAGAACTTAACTCGCTGGGCTCAAACGAAGCGCGCGCGGATTATCGCGATGCCTTAATTGCTTATTTAGAGCAACACAAAGACACTCTCGATGAAGACAGCAAACGCCGCATGTACAGTAACCCACTGCGAGTATTAGACAGCAAAAACCCTGAGGTACAAGCGGTTTTAGTGGATGCGCCTAAGTTATCGGAACACTTAGACGAGGAATCAAAAGCACATTTTGCCAATTTGTGTGAACGTTTAGATGCCGCTGGCGTCGAATACCAGGTTAATGAAAAGCTGGTACGCGGCCTCGATTACTATAATCGCACCGTGTTTGAATGGGTAACAACCAGTTTAGGTGCGCAAGGCACTGTGTGTGCCGGTGGCCGTTACGATGGCCTGGTTGAGCAACTTGGTGGCAAAGCCACTCCTGCGGTAGGTTTTGCCATGGGCATGGAGCGCTTGGTATTGTTACTGCAAACACTCGAGAGCATTGGTGATATTCGTCGTAATGCCGATGTTTACGTGGTGGCCATGGGTGAGCAAGCCAGCATTCAAGCGCCGGTGATTGCACAGCAACTGCGTGACGACGTTGCGGGCTTGCGGGTGCTCATGCACTGCGGTGGTGGCAACTTTAAAAAACAATTCAAACGTGCAGATAAGAGCGACGCTGAGGTGGCTTTAGTACTTGGTGAAGATGAACTTGCTGAGGGCAAAGTTACGGTAAAATATCTGCGTGAAGACAAAGAACAAGTCACCTTGCCACTGGCCGATGCGAAAACGCTATTGGCTGAGTTGGTAAGCTAAGAGGTAAGAATGGAAATTTATTCAACAGAAGAACAACAAGCAGAAGCGATTAAACGATTTTTCCGCGAAAATGGCATTACCTTAGCGGTAGCAGCCATTGCTGGCATTGGTGGTATGTATGGTTGGAAAGCCTATAACCAGAGCCAAATCGACAATGCAGAAGCAGCATCAGAAGCGTACACCCAAGTGGTGGAGAGCGACGATGTACTTGCCAAAGCCGATGGTTTTTTAGCTGCCAATGGCGACTCTAATTACGCGGTATTAGCGGCTTTTGTGGCAGCAAAAGAAGCGGTGGATAACAACAACCTAACGTTGGCAGCAGAAAAGCTGACATGGGCGTCAGAAAACGTTGCCAATCCTGAGCTACAGGCTACAGCTTTGTTGCGTTTAGCGCGTGTACAAGTGGCCCAAGAGCAATACGATGCAGCGCTTGCTAACCTTGCGAAGCCAATGCCTGCGGCATTTGCTTCTCAGCAAGCTGAAGTTAAAGGCGATATTTATTTGGCTCAAGGTGAGCAAGAAAAGGCACGGGAAGCTTATCAAACCGCGCTAAGTGCAGAGGGCGGGGCTAACAACCCTATGCTGCAGATTAAATTGGATGATTTAGCACCGAAAACTGCGGTTTAAGGAGTTGCCATGAAGAAGTTAACAATGGCCTCTTTGGCTTTGTGTGTGGTTGCGTTAACGAGCGGCTGCTCGTCGAATGATGAAGATGAGCTCGTACTACCTGAAATCAATAACCAGTTTGAGGCTGAAGTGGTGTGGCAAGAAAGTGTCGGCGATGGTGTAGAGCACTATTTTTCGCGTCTTTCGCCGGTGAGCTACCAAAATACTATTTTCTCCGCGTCTCGTGACGGTGTAGTCATTGCTTTTGACACCGAAACGGGCGAGCAAAAGTGGCGTGTAGATGTCAGAAAAAATTCCAGCTTTTGGCCGTGGGAAGACAACGACAGTGCGAAACTGTCGGGCGGTATTACCCAAGCGTTTGGTAAGCTTTATATTGGTTCTGAGCACGGTGAAGTCATAGCCCTTGACCGCGACAGTGGTGAAGTGGTTTGGCGCAAGTCGGTGCCAGGTGAAGCGCTATCGGCTCCAGCTGTAGGCGACGGCCTTATTTACGTGAATTTAGGTTCAGGTAAGTTACTGGCGTTGCACCCAGATAGCGGTGAAGAGCGTTGGTTTTATGAGCAAGAAGTGCCAGCCTTGACGTTACGTGGCTTGAGCTCACCTACCAGTGCCAATGGCGGTGTCATGGTTGGTGAAGAAAGCGGCAAGCTGACCACCTTAATTGCTGAAAATGGCTTTACGGCTTGGAGCACAGACGTTGCAGTACCAAAAGGCGCATCTGAGTTTGAGCGTTTAGTTGACGTGGATACCAAGCCGGTTGTTAGCGGCGCTTATGTGTATTCTATCGCCTATAATGGTAAACTAGTGGCCATTGATGTGCGTAGCGGCAACGTAGTGTGGGATCGTGAATACAGCAGTTACCGCGATTTGAGTTTAGAACTCAACACCATATACCTAGTCGACAGCGAAGGGGTGTTATACGCTCTTGATAAAGACTCTGGGATTGAACGTTGGACGCAACCGGCATTACGTGGTTGGTATCTAACGGCTCCTGTGGTAGCAGGGGATTATATCGTGGTAGGCGATCAGGAAGGAAACCTTCACTGGTTGGATAAAAGCTCGGGTGAGTTGCTTTCTCGCTCTGAGTTCGATAGTTCAGGATTTTATATTGAACCGATTGTTGTGGATGACAAAGTCTATGTGACAACACGAGATGGTGAACTAAGCGCGGTTCAAATACCACAGTAAATCTCTGAAAGTTAAGTTTTTTATGGGGCTTCGCCGCTAGGTGAAGCCTTTTGTTGTTTTTAAAAGAGGTAGTCTATGCTTCCTGTGATCGCTCTTGTTGGGCGACCTAATGTGGGTAAGTCCACACTGTTTAATCGTTTAACCCGCACTCGTGATGCACTCGTTGCCGATTTTCCAGGTTTGACGCGTGACCGTAAATACGGTCAGGCAAGTTATGATGGCTACGAGTTTATCGTGGTTGATACCGGTGGTATTGATGGCTCTGAAGAGGGCATTGAAACCGAAATGGCAGAGCAATCTTTGCTGGCAATCGAAGAAGCAGACATTGTTTTGTTCTTGGTGGATGCACGAGTGGGTATGACGGTTGCAGATCAAGCCATAGCGCAGCACCTTCGTAAACAGCAAAAGAAATGCTTTGTAGTGGCAAACAAAACCGATGGTATTGATGCCGACTCTAACTGCGCCGAGTTTTATCAGCTTGCTCTGGGCGACGTACAGCAAATTGCTGCGGCGCATGGCCGTGGTGTCACGCAATTGCTGGATTTAACTTTGCAGCCTGTTATTGCTGAGTTAAGCGCCGAAGAAGACGAGTTAAATCAAGATGACGAAGACGTCGCCGAGCTTTATTTAGAGCACGATGAAGAGGATGAAGAGAAACCTGACTTCACCGATAAACCGGTAAAGCTGGCCATCATCGGCCGTCCAAATGTTGGTAAATCGACCCTCACTAACCGTATTCTTGGTGAGGAGCGAGTGATTGTTTACGATATGCCAGGCACTACGCGAGATTCTATTTATATCCCAATGACCCGTAACGATAAAGAGTATATCTTGATTGATACGGCTGGGGTGCGTAAGCGTAAGAAGGTCAGCGATGTGGTTGAGAAGTTCTCAGTCATTAAAACCCTTAAAGCCATTGAAGATGCCAATGTGGTGTTATTGGTGGTGGATGCCCGCGAAGGTATTTCAGATCAAGATTTGAGTTTATTAGGTTTTGCCCTAAACTCTGGCCGCTCTTTGGTGATTGCGGTGAATAAGTGGGACGGCTTGGATGACTACGTTAAAGATCGGATTAAAACCGAGCTTGACCGTCGTCTGGGTTTTGTCGACTTTGCGCGCTTACACTTTATCAGTGCTCTACATGGCACTGGGGTGGGACACTTATTTGAGTCTGTGGATGAGGCCTACGAGTCGGCGACTAAGCGCATTAGTACTGCCATGCTGCGCCGTATTATGGACATGGCACAAGCCGATCACCAGCCGCCATTGGTGCGTGGTCGCCGAGTGAAGCTGAAATACGCTCACGCCGGTGGTTATAACCCTCCACGTATTGTGATCCACGGTAATATGGTGCATGAGCTACCAGATAGCTATAAGCGTTATTTGATGAACTACTACCGCAAAGCGTTAAATATTATGGGTACCCCGATTAAAATCGAGTTCCGTGAAGGCGACAACCCATACGCAGGCCGTTCAAATAAAATGACCCTATCGCAAAAGCGCAAACTGCGCGCCTTTGCCAAAGAAAACCGCAATAAGTCGCAGTAATACCTGCGTTTAATCGCGATGTGTCTCGATAGGCACATCGCGATATAAAATTGCTGCGATGAAACCCTAGGTGTGAGCTAAACACCATCACCTACCCCGTAACAGATGTATGGACTACTCTCCTTTAACGGATGAGTCAGGTATAAAGATATTGCTAAACACTTATACCAAATTAAAGATGTCATTCACTACACAGGCTATTTTAATTGTTATCTTTTTTGGTAAAAAATAGATAACAACGATGTATTAGGCAATACAGAGCAGTTTAGCCATGCTAGAAGAGCTGCGCAGGCGTCACACCAACAAGGCACTCATCGGGTGGCAAAGCAAAAATAAGTCATATACCAAGAAGACGCTGTGGTGCATTAAGGCGTAATTTATTTTTCGGTACTAGAGCCATTATCTCTAAGTTCACACATAAAGAAGCAACCACAGAGAAGAGCGGTGAATAAAAAACTACTGGCTAGAAAAGTCTTGAAGTGTATCGCCATCGCACTGGCCAATAAAGTGGTGAGAGCCCTTACACCTTGTTCTAAAAAAGCTCAACTTACGAGCCAAAGATGATTAGTGGCATAATATTAGGGTGCTACAGAGCAAGCGCTGTAAAAATAAAGGTAATGAATTTAGATGCAAACAAAATTGAACAAGCCAAAATAGAGCATTAAGCGGTGAGCCCCCTTGAGAGCCTGTAAATACAAAAAAACCGGTTAGGAGATAAGGCTCATGGGTCGAACACATCAAAGATGCCGAGGTAGTGTCTCATTAAGAGCTCGGATATAAGTACGCAGTCACACCAATAAATGCCATAATGGCTTGTACGATAATAAGTGTTTATTTGGGCAGGTTCATCCGATGATTATAAAACCAGAAGGAAATTGTTCCTACAATCTTTACTATTCTCTTTTGTAAGGGCTTTCGTTTCGGCGTCCATGCCTAGTGTTCATTAAGTTGCTATGCTATAAAAAACCACGGTCTTATTGCCGTTTATAAATACCTTGTGCTCACAGGCGAGTTGTAGGGCATTACAAAATACTGTTTTCTCGATATCTTTTCCTATCTTTGCCATTTCTTCGGCGTCATGAGCATGGGTGATCTGAGTGACATTTTGGGCAATGATAGGGCCCTCATCGAGCTCATCATTAACAAAGTGTGCCGTGGCACCAATGATCTTCACGCCGCGCTCAAAGGCTTGGTGGTAGGGTTTTGCGCCAATAAATGCAGGTAAGAAAGAGTGGTGAATATTAATGATCTTGCCGGCAAAGCGAGACACAAACTCTGGGCTTAAAATGCGCATATATTTGGCAAGGCCGATAATATCCGGTTTATAGCTGGCGATAACCTCTGCCAATGCATGGTCATGCTCTTCGCGATTTAGCCCCTGATGAGAGACCAAGTGAAATGGGATACCAAAGCCATCAACTAAGGGCTTTAAGGTATCGTAATTGGCAACCACTGCTTGGATTTCGATGTTAAAAGCGTGTTCATACTGTTTTAGTAAGGCGCCACCCAAGCAGTGAGCCTCTTTAGTGGCTAATAACACCACCTTTGTACGCTGCTGGCCATGCAGCGCGACTTTTGCACCGCCAGGCAATGCCTGACTTAAGTTATCAAGAAACGCCTTATCAGGCGCGCCAGTTAGTTCTGTGCGCATAAAAAAGCGTTTGGCCTCTTTATCTACAAACTCATTGTTACGGGTAATATTGAGATTGTGCTGATGACATATATTGGTGATCTTGGCTATTAGGCCAATGTCATCGGCACACTCAGTGGTCAGTATATAGCTCATTTCCTCATTCCTATCGCAATACCAAGCGCTAAGAATACTTTTATTTATTTAAAATATAAATGCTTATATTGGTTTTTGTTATGTTTGTTTTTAATCTTATCGTCCATGGTTCAACAGTGCTTTTAATTTAGCCGGTTTTACCGGTTTCGATAGGTAGTGGATTTGCGCTTGCTTGGCACTTAGCTTCACCTCTTCATCTCTTACTGCGGTGATCAAGATGGCTGGCGTATCCTGTTGCCAAATCTCTCTTAGCTTTAAGATCAGTGAAATGCCATCCATATCATGGTTGAGTTGGTAATCCATCAAAATGACATCTGGCGCGGTGTGAGAGCTGGCGTATTCAATAGCGTCTTCAACTTGAGTGATAAGAGTATGATGACAATGCCATTTGGCGAGCAAACTGGCCATGGCTTCGAGGTTTTTCGGGTCGTCATCAACGGCCATCACGTTAAGCTCGGTTTTATTTTGTGGTTTTTGGCTGACATTGTCTTTTTGCTGCAGGAGCGCGGGGTTGCCAAATGGAATATCAATACTAAAGCGACTGCCTTTGCCCACTGCTGAGCTGACTTCAATGTGGATAGAAAGCAGATCGCATAGTCGTTTCACCACGCCTAGCCCAAGACCGATGCCTTTATTATCACCGGCCTGAATACGGTAAAAGTCATTAAATATTTTGTTTTGCTCATGAGTTGAGATCCCAGGGCCGGTATCCCACACTTCCAATCTCAAGCTGTGTTTGCGTTTTCGACAGGCGATCAGCACTTTACCAGACTCGGTATATTTAACGGCATTCGAAACAAGGTTTTGAATAATACGGCGCAGATAGGTGGTATCGCTGTGCACTACGCTATTACTACTACGTACTCTAAGTTGTAAGCCTTTGTCTTTGGAGATAATGGTGTATTCATTCACCAGAGGCTGCAAAATATCGTCAATATTAAAGTGTCTGGGCGAGGGTTTCATGGCTCCTTGTTCGAGCTTAGCGATATCGAGTAATGCGCTCATTAGGTGCACGGTCGAGTCTAAGCTGTCGCCGAGCTTATCAAAGTTACCTTGGTCGCGTTGTTGTAAACTTTGACTATCAATAGCACCGAGGTACAGTCTGGCTGCATTTAACGGCTGTAAAATGTCATGGCTGGCTAAGGCCAAAAAGCGTGTTTTACTTTCATTGGCTTGTTCGGCTTCTTTTTTAGCTGCCATTAAGGCTTGTTCGGTTTCTTGGCGGCTGGCAATTTCGGCTTTGAGGTCTAAGTTAATGGCTCTGATCTCTTGGGTTCTGGCCTCAATGCGGTTTTCCAGATCCATGTTGATTTCTTCCAGTGCGTTTTGCGTTTCAATGTGGCTGGTGATATCAGCAAAGCTGGTTACAAAGCCGCCTTCTGGCAATGGGTTTCCCGTCATTTCAAAAACCTGGCCATTGCGGCGATGACGAATAAAGTGATGTGGTGTGCCATTTTTTAAATGCTGTACGCGCTTTTCCACGTGTTTTTCAATTTCACCTGGGCCACATTCGCCTCGCTCAGCGTTAAAGCGGATAATCTCCTGAATGGGCTGCCCCACTTCTAAAAAGCCATCTGGGTAGGCAAACATTTCATTGTAGCGCTTATTCCAGGCAACCAGCTTTAGGTCTTTATCCACCACCGAAATACCATGGCTGAGGTTTTCCAATGAAGTGAACAGTAGATTTTGGTTAAATTGTAGCGCTTGGGTGGTTTCATCAAAAAAGTTAACCACTTCTTCAAAGGCCATTTGTTTACCCGAAGAGACACTGCGGATCAGCGCTTGGGCTGACGAAGCCCCTAATACCCCAGTTAG
Organism: Pseudoalteromonas 'SMAR'; assembly: GCF_048515945.1. Taxonomy (NCBI): domain Bacteria; kingdom Pseudomonadati; phylum Pseudomonadota; class Gammaproteobacteria; order Alteromonadales; family Pseudoalteromonadaceae; genus Pseudoalteromonas; species Pseudoalteromonas 'SMAR'. Next base: position 44,425 of record NZ_JBLWMW010000022.1, on the reverse strand, counting down.
AGCACGTTCACAAAAGGAAATAAACTCAGGTGAGGGCAGAGCATCGTTTTCATCGAGCTCATTATTTTGGGTGTAATGGCCCAGCAACTGCTGACTGCGCTGAACCCCTAAAAAGGTTTGTAGCAGGATTTTAAAGTCATACACGGTGGCTTTAACTTGCTTGTTAAGCCGCTTGGTGAGCGCGGCTTGATCTTTGGGGTTAACAAAAGCGGCGGCTTGAATTTTGTCCACTAAGCGCTCTTGGGCACCGAGTGAAAAAGTAATATAACAGCTGACATTGGCCAGTAATGCCAGCAGGGTGCCACGCGTTATAATGGTTTGTCGTAATTCGAAGTCTAGTAAGTTGCCCGCTTCTAAGATCGGAAACATTAAAAACAGCATCCAACAGATAAAACCTGCCACCAGTCCGGCGTAAACACCATAAGCATGACCTTTACGCCAATATAGCCCTCCGACAATAGCAGGCAGCAGTTGGGTGACCAAAGAAAAAGCCACTAAGCCCATGTTTGCTAGTGCCTCACCGTGACCAAACCACTGTTGATACATGTAAGCCAGTAATAAAATGGCGGCAATAACAAAACGCCTAACCAGTAATATTTGGTTTTTAAAGCTGCTATCGAGAATGTTTCTCTTAAATTTGCGCTTGAATAACAATGGCAAAATAACGTCATTCGAGAGCATGGTACTGAGTGTTAAGGTTGCCACTACTATCATGGCGGTGGCGGCAGACAACCCACCTATAAATACAATGGTGGCTAAAATGGGGTGGTCCATCATGATAGGCAGGGCTAAAACAAAACTATCTGGTGCCGCACCGTGGCCAATACCAGGGTGAATAGCTGCGCTGGCGATAGGGACTATCATGGCGGCGATCAGCAGCAAGTAAAGTGTAAAGGCCCAGCGAGCCGTTTTTAAATGCGCGGTGTTATGGTTGTCGACCACCACCACATGGAACTGCCGTGGTAAACAAACGATGGCGGCGGCGGCCATCAATGTTTGGCCAATAAAGTTAAAATTAAAAAAGTTAAACGACTGCCAGTGACTACTTAGCTCGGCCATGGAGTCTGGCATATAACTTAAAGATTGCCAGGCTAAAAACGCCACAATGGCCAGGGCCAATAACTTAACTAAAGATTCAAATGCCACCGCCAGCATCAGGCCGGAGCGATACTCGGTGACATCGACCTTGCGAGTACCAAAGAAAATCGCGAATAAGGCCATTAACAAGGTTCCCACTAAGGCTATCGCTGCCCCCGACACTTGCTCTCCTTGTTGCAGCAATAAAAAGCTGCTGCTAAGCGCTTTTAGCTGCAATGCGATATAGGGAATGGTTGCTAATAGCGCAATCATAGTCACCATTACCGCTGTGGTTTGTCGTTTGCCGTAGCGAGCCGAAATAAAGTCGGCAATGGTGGTGATATTTTGTTTTTTACTGACCAAAATAAGCTTGCGCAAAAAGCCATGACCAAATATAAACAGCAGCGCAGGGCCGAGCAAAATAGGCAGGTAATGCCAGCTACTGGTTGCGGCGGTGCCTACTGAGCCATAATAGGTCCAAGAGGTACAGTAAATCCCCAAAGAAAACGCATAGACAAATGGGTGGTGACTAATTTTAAGCGCTCTTGGGGTGGTTTTATCCCCCCAGTTGGCAAGCCAAAATAACACCCCGATGTATGCCGCGGCCACAAGTAACAGAATGATGGTCATAGTAAACAAGCTGTAATTGTTATTATTAAACTCATCATACCTTAGCAAACAAACGATGTGCACAGTGAAATTGTCACTAAGATTTTTAGCTTGAAATTTAAAATATAATAATTTCAATTTGTTATTTATGGTTAGGCGTCTTATTAGCGGTTGTGTTTACAGTAAGTAAGACTAATGTCTACATGACTGCCATTTTTCTTTATCTACCAGCAATGAAACCGTGGAAATTATGTAACTATATGTTTTGTATGATTATTGTGGGTTTTAATTAATGTGGTTTTAGCAGTTTACGTAAACGTTAACTGGCCGTTACGACTAAGGTCTCAATTTCATCTTGTTAAGCCATTGCTAATCTCAATAGGGTCAATTAACACAACCCGTTCACCTTGAACGTGTGATAGGAGATTTAAAATGGCTTTTAGAAGTGAAGAACAAGCAAAAGCATATTGGTCAGAAAATCTCGCCTTGATGTTTAAGCTACTGACTGTTTGGTTTGTCGTATCATTTGGATTTGGCATCCTGTTAGTCGATGTACTTAACGAGATCCGTTTTTTTGGTTTTAAACTCGGATTTTGGTTCTCGCAACAAGGCGCAATTTATACCTTTGTCGCGTTAATTTTTGTCTACGTTTCAAAAATGAATGCGCTAGATAAAAAATACGGCGTAGACGAGTAAGGAGCTAAACGATGGATGTTCAAATTTTAACTTTTATTATCGTCGGTCTTAGCTTTGCGATGTATATCGGCATTGCGATTTGGGCAAGAGCCGGTTCTACCAACGAATTCTATGTTGCAGGCGGCGGTGTACCACCGGTTGCAAATGGCATGGCAACGGCCGCTGACTGGATGAGTGCAGCGTCGTTTATTTCAATGGCGGGGATCATTTCCTTCGCCGGTTACGATGGTGGTGTATACCTGATGGGTTGGACCGGTGGTTATGTACTACTTGCCCTGTGCCTTGCGCCTTACCTACGTAAGTTTGGTAAATTCACGGTGCCAGACTTTATTGGTGACCGCTACTATTCACAGGTTGCTCGCGTAGTGGCGATCTTGTGTGCCATCTTTATCTGCTTCACCTACATCGCAGGTCAAATGCGTGGTGTTGGGGTCGTGTTCTCTCGCTTCTTAGAAGTCGACATTGAAACCGGTGTGTACATCGGCATGGTTATCGTATTCTTCTACGCGGTACTGGGCGGGATGAAAGGCATCACCTACACCCAAGTTGCGCAGTATTGCGTATTGGTTTTTGCATACTTGGTTCCGGCTATCTTTATTTCCTTGATGATGACAGGTCACTTACTACCACAAACCGGTTTTGGGGCTACCTTAGCTGATGGTTCTGGTAATTACATGCTCGATAAGCTCGATGGTCTCACCACCGAACTTGGCTTTGCCCAATATACTGAAGGCTCTAAGAGTATGGTAGATGTGTTTGCTATTACCGCAGCGCTAATGGTGGGGACTGCCGGCTTACCACACGTTATCGTACGCTTTTTCACCGTACCACGAGTAAAAGATACGCGTATCTCAGCGGCATGGACATTGGTCTTCATCGCCATTGTTTACACAACGGCTCCTGCTGTGGCGTCATTTGCTCGAGTCAACATGATTGACACCATTAATGGTAAAGACGGCAGTGGTACAGCTTATGCAGATGCACCACAATGGGTGAAAAACTGGGAAAGAACCGGCCTTATCGAATTTAATGATAAAAACGGTGACGGCAAAATGCAGTACTCAGCAGGTAGCATCAATGATCCTGCAAGTGCCAACGAAGTGAAAGTAGACCGTGACATAATGGTATTGGCAAACCCAGAAATTGCGGATTTACCAGCATGGGTGATTGCACTGGTTGCAGCCGGTGGTATTGCCGCGGCACTGTCAACCACGGCAGGTCTGCTACTGGTTATTTCAACGTCGGTGTCTCATGACTTACTAAAACGCACCTTAAAGCCAGATATTAACGATAAGCAAGAGCTCCTTGCAGCCCGTTTAGCAGCAATGACGGCAATTGCTATCTCTGCTTACTTTGGTATCAACCCGCCTGGATTTGTGGCATCGGTGGTGGCGTTCGCCTTCGGCTTAGCTGCAGCGAGCTTCTTCCCAGCAATTATCATGGGTATTTTCTCAAAACGCATGAATAAAGAAGGGGCCATCGCAGGCATGATAACGGGTATTGGCTTTACTGCGGCTTATATCATTTACTTCAAGTTTGTTAGCCCTGAACTGAATGCGCCGGCTAACTGGTTGTTTGGTATCTCACCAGAAGGCATCGGTATTATTGGTATGGTGATTAACTTTGTGGTGGCTGCCATTGTAATGAAGCTAACCGCAGAAACACCAGATGAAATCAAACTGATGGTAGAAGGGATCCGCAATCCAAAAGGCTCTAGCGCCGCCCAAGCTCACTAAGGAACTGTTGAGTGAACATGCCCAGTAACCCGTCACTTGGTTACTGGGCAGTTTTGTTTTTATCCAAGCCATAACAAGCCTGTATTTGTAAGGATAACTATGACCCCCGAAATCCAAGATGTGTTGCAATTTGTTGAGCAGCAAGCGCCATTTAGCGATCTTCCTGAGGCTGCGGCGAGTTATTTTGCCCGTCATATAGACATTGTTTATGTGACCAATGGCAATCAACAGGACTGGCTGCAAGATGGTAAGCCTAACCTCTACCTCATTCGCTCTGGTGTGATTGACTTGATTTCAGCCAAAGATGAAGTCATTGGTCGCATGAGTGAAGGAGACTATTTTGGTTATCCGTCTTTGCTCACGGGGGATAGCATTCAAAATCGCATCGAGGTGCAAAAAGACAGTCTGGTTTACGTGTTGCCTGAATCTGGCTTTGATTATTTGCGCCGAGAATACAAAATGTTTGAGCAATATTTTGTTCGAGCCCACGCCAACCGTTTATTAGCGTCACGTTACAAACAGCAAAGTGAAACCTGGTCGGAGCGTAAAATTTCTGAACTGATGACCAAAGAAGCGGTGACCATAGCACCAACTGCCTCGATCCGAGAGGCGGCCAAGCTAATGAGTGAGCACCGAGTGTCGTCGATTATGGTTACCGAAGATGCCCAGCTGGTGGGGGTAGTCACAGACCGCGATTTACGTAATCGGGTACTTGCCGAAGATAAGGACCCCAGCGCACCTTTAGCTGAGATTATGACAGCACAGCCAAAGCACATTTTTGAAAATAACCGGGTGTTCTCAGCTTTGCACTTGATGCTAAAGCATAATATTCACCATTTACCGGTGCTAAACGAAGACTATAAGCCCTTGGGAATGTTAACTAGCACCGATTTGCTGCGCCAGCAAAAAAGCGATCCGGTGCAGTTAATTGGGCGCATTTATAAAGCTCAGAATTTATATGGAGTTAAACAGTGTGCTCAGGAAATCCCCGATCTGCTGCGGCAGTTTTCTCATCATATTGAAGACATTTCTTTAATTGGCAAACTGCTCAGTGGCTTAACCGACGCACTCACCGCCAGGCTAATTTACTTGTACCAGGAAGAGCATGGTAACGCACCTTGCCGTTTTGCTTGGATTTGCTTTGGCTCGCAAGCACGGGAAGAGCAAACCTTACATTCAGATCAAGACAATGGTTTATTACTGCCCGATAACATCAGTAACAGCGAGCGAGATTACTTTGCCGGACTGGGCCGTTTTGTGTGTGAGCAACTCAATGAGTGTGGTATTCAATCTTGCCCGGGCAATATTATGGCCAGCAACCCGGCATGTCGGGGTACGGTGAATGAATGGGTGGCACGCTTCTCTAAGTGGATCCTCTCACCAACTCCCAAAGCCATGCTGAACTGTAAAATTTATTTTGATATGCGCTTTATTGATGGTGCCGGCGATTTATACAGTGCACTCAGTCAAGGTCTGGCTAATATCAGTAAGAATGAACTGTTTTATGCTGCCATGGCTACCGACATCAATACCAATTCAGTACCCATTGGTATTTTTCAGCAGTTTAAGTTAGAAACCGATAAAAGTAAGCATAAGTATCTCGACCTTAAAAAGCGTGGGGTGGCCATCATTAATGATGTAGTGCGACTTTATTCGTTAAAGGCAGGGGTGGCTCGAGCCAACACTTTGGAGCGTTTAGAAGCCTTAGCTAAGCATCAGCTTCTGGCCAAAGAGGATGTAGAAAACTTAAAAGACTGCTGGCGATTTTTAACCCAGCTCAGACTTAAAACCCAAATTAATCGCGAGGGTTTGCCCGGCAACTGCATTAACCCAGAGAACCTTTCGTCGCTGGAGCGCCATCAACTCAAAGAGGCATTTTATTTGGTAAAACAAGCACAGCAAGCCAGTGCCTTTAAATTTGCACGAGGTAGTTTGTAATTGATGAAATGGCTAACCAACTACTACAGCCAGTGGCAAACGAAACAGTTGCTAGTTGAGCAAGCTGAACTGTTGGTACTCGATTTGGAGCTGACCGGGTTAGACCCGCGACAACACGAAATTGTTTCAGTAGGCTGGCTACCAATAAAAGCCGGGCGTATTGCCGTTTCCAAAGCCCAGTATCACATCAATAAAGAAGTCACGGCATTAGCACAAAGTCCGGTGTACCATGGTATTGACGCTGATACAGTAGCTCAGGGTGAAACCATGGCCACTATCTTAGCTGAATTACATCGAGCGTTAACGGGTAAAGTATTGGTTTGTCATAATTTACCCATGGATTGGGGATTTCTTAAAGCGGCCATGCGCAAGCATCACGTGACGATTAGGCCAAAGTTGTTGGTGGATACCTTAGCGCTTGAAAAGCGGCGGATATTGCAACAGGGTTACCCGCTTGCGCAAGATGCCTTAACCTTGAGTGCCTGTCGAGCTCGGTATGGCTTGCCGGCACAGCGCTCACAGCATAATGCCTTAAGTGATGCCCTAGCGACCGCCGAGTTATTGCTGGCGCAAGTGCAGGCGATTTCCATTAACGGCAAATGTAAGGTTGCTGAGCTTACCTAGCATAGTGCAATAGCTAACTGAAAGCGCTGCTAAAAATTTACGCTAGCCCCTTACACATTTTATTCAGGTCGATTACAATAGCGCCATCAAAGCGGAGGGGAACTTTCGTACTTGCGACTTAATGGATTTTCAACTCAATGACAATCAAGCTTGCAATCAATGGCTTTGGTCGGATCGGGCGCAATATCGTCAGAGCGCTGTATGAATCTGGCCGTCAACACGATATTAAAATCGTTGCTATCAATGAGCTGGCAGACCCAGATGGCATTGCCCATTTACTTAAATACGACACCTCCCATGGGCGTTTTGCCTATCCCGTTTCGCTGACCGAATCTTTTTTAGATGTCAATGGCGATAAGATCCAATTGTTTAGCGAGCCGGATCCAAGTCATTTACCTTGGCGTGCGCTAGAAGTCGATGTGGTGTTAGATTGTACTGGTGTGTATCACTCCCGCCAGCATGCATTGGCTCATATTCAAGCGGGTGCGAAGAAGGTTTTATTTTCCCATCCCGCCGACGCCGATGTTGATGCCACTGTGATTTACGGTATTAATGATGAGGTGTTGCAGTCTGACCATACTATTGTCTCTAATGGTTCTTGTACCACTAACTGTATCGTCCCTGTGATCAAAGTACTGGATGATAACTTTGGCATTGAATCTGGTGCTATCACCACCATTCATGCCTCAATGCATGACCAGCAAGTGATAGACGCTTATCACAGCGATTTACGCCGAACTCGAGCTGCCAGCCAATCGATTATTCCGGTGGATACCAAGCTGGCACGCGGCATTGAGCGCATCTTGCCAAAATTTCATGGTCGTTTTGAGGCAATCGCGGTGCGCGTACCTACAATTAATGTAACGGCGATGGACTTGAGTGTGACCCTAGACAAAGAAGTCACCATTGCACAAGTGAACCAAGTGCTGCAGCAGTCGGAGGTGGGTCGCTTAGCGGGGATTTTAAGTTACACCGAAGAGCCGCTGGTATCGGTGGATTTTAATCATGATCCTCACTCTTGTATTATCGATGGCACGCAAACACGGGTTAGTCATAAGCGCTTAGTAAAATTATTAGTTTGGTGCGACAACGAGTGGGGGTTTGCCAACCGTATGCTCGATACCGCCAGCGCCATGATGCGAGCATCTTAAAAGCTACTCATCATTTGCTGGTAAGGCTGGTATAATATTCAAACTAAAAGTGCAAAACGAAAAAGAAATAACGAAATAGCACGCAGGTTGCTGGTTCTAAGCTCACAAAAATGTATCGTTCTTTAAGGAGATGTCCAATGTCAGTCATTAAGATGGCGGATTTAGATTTAAACGGTAAGCGCGTATTGATCCGCGAAGACCTAAATGTGCCAATTAAAGATGGCAAAGTTGCGTCAGATGCGCGCATTCGTGCAGCCCTTCCAACCATCAAGCTGGCCTTAGAAAAAGGCGCTAAAGTGATGGTGATGTCTCACCTTGGGCGTCCAACTGAGGGCGAATATGATGGCCAATATTCACTGCAGCCGGTGGTGGATTACCTAAACGATGCACTGTCACAAACGGTACGTCTGGAAAAAGACTATTTAAATGGCGTAACCGTTGCGCCAGATGAAGTGGTTGTATTTGAAAACGTACGCTTTAATGTTGGCGAGAAAAAAGACGACGAAACACTGGCCAAACAGCTTGCAGCGTTATGTGACGTGTATGTGATGGATGCCTTTGGTACCGCTCACCGCGCGCAAGCGTCTACCCATGGTGTGGGTTTGTTCGCTGAGGTTGCATGTGCTGGACCATTACTTGCCGCTGAGCTAGAGGCACTAGGTAAAGCGTTAGATAATCCTGCACGTCCGTTGGTGGCGATTGTCGGTGGGTCAAAAGTATCGACTAAGCTAACCGTACTTGATTCACTGTCTAAGGTGGTCGACCAACTGGTTACCGGTGGCGGTATTGCCAATACCTTTATTGCCGCAGCAGGGCACCCAGTAGGCAAATCGCTTTACGAAGCCGACTTAATGACAGAAGCGAATAAGCTCAGTGATGCTGCTAAAGCCAATAATGGTGAAATTCCTGTGCCGAGTGATGTGGTCGTTGGTAATGAGTTTTCTGAAACCGCGGTGGCTACTATTAAAGATGTCAACGAAGTGACCGATGAAGACATGATTTTTGATATCGGCCCAGACACCGCAACTAAACTGGCAGACATTATTGCTAAAGCGGGCACCGTGGTTTGGAACGGTCCTGTAGGCGTATTTGAATTTGATCAATTCGGCAACGGTACGGAAGCCATTGCTAATGCTATCGCTAAGTCTTCGGCGTTCTCAATCGCTGGTGGCGGTGATACTCTCGCGGCAATAGACAAATACGGTGTTGAAAAAGATATTTCATACATCTCAACCGGTGGTGGTGCATTCCTAGAATTCTTGGAAGGCAAAACCTTACCTGCGGTTGCCATGTTAGAGCAACGCGCAAAAAGTTAATCAGTATAGGGGTAGCAATCATGCTGCCTCTTTTGTTTGTAGCGGTCGCCGCTCTCTCACAAATAGGTGGCCTGCTTATGAAGCGTAGCTTCAGGTTAGTTTCGTGCTAACCAACACCAATAGTAATTGGTGAGTAAATATTATCCCGTTCAAACCGATAGCAGTGGCTATCAACAATTGGAGAAAGCAATATGGCTTTAATCAGTATGCGTCAACTACTCGATCATGCCGCTGAGCATGGTTATGGCGTTCCAGCATTTAACGTGAACAACCAAGAGCAAATGCGTGCGATTATGGAAGCAGCTGACAAGACTAACAGCCCTGTGATCGTTCAAGGTTCTGCCGGTGCGCGTAAATATGCTGGCGCCCCATTTATTCGTCACATGATTCTAGCCGCTGTGGAAGAGTGGCCTCATATTCCAGTTGTAATGCACCAAGATCACGGCACCTCTCCTGCGGTATGCCAGCGCTCAATTCAATTAGGCTTTTCATCAGTGATGATGGACGGCTCGTTATTGGAAGACGGTAAAACGCCTTCAAGCTACGACTACAATGTCGATGTAACCAAGCGCACCGTTGAGATGGCGCACGCGTGTGGGGTATCTGTAGAAGGTGAGCTGGGGGTTTTGGGCTCATTGGAAACGGGTGAAGCCGGTGAAGAGGATGGCATTGGTGCTGAAGGTAAGTTAACTCAAGATCAGCTCCTGACTGATCCGGAAGAAGCAGCCGATTTCGTTAAGAAAACCAATGTTGATGCCCTTGCCATTGCCTGTGGCACTTCGCACGGTGCTTACAAGTTCACGCGCCCACCAACGGGTGACATCTTAGCGATTGATCGTATTAAAGAAATTCATGCCCGTATTCCGGACACGCATTTAGTAATGCACGGTTCTTCTTCAGTTCCACAAGATTGGCTTGCAGTGATCAATGAGTTTGGTGGTGATATTCCAGAAACTTATGGTGTGCCTGTAGAGCAAATTGTAGAAGGGATCAGACACGGTGTGCGCAAGGTAAACATTGATACCGATCTGCGTTTAGCGTCGACCGGTGCTATTCGTCGTCACTTAGCTCATAACCCAAGTAACTTTGATCCGCGTAAGTTCTTGGCGGAAGCAACTAAGGCAATGACAGAGATCTGTGTTGCTCGTTACGAAGCATTTGGTACCGCAGGTAATGCCGCTAAGATCAAACCTATTTCTTTAGACGATATGCATCTGAAGTACTTATCAGGTGAACTTGATCCTAAAGTGAAGTAACAGCATTAATAGCTGCTATTGCTAGCTTATAAAGTGTGATCATAAATCCCAATAAGTGACTTATACTGGGATCATTGCTTTACTAAGTAGGCAAATGATCCCTCGTAAAAGGCCTCCATTTAGGAGGCCTTTTTAATCCAAAAAGCATTTCACATCAGTGTATTACTACATTTCATAAACAATAAGCTAGGGGCGATGATCGCCTGTTCAGCTCTCAGCTAAGTCACTGATATCAACACCTACCTTTTAATTACGGATCGCTATTTTACTGGCTGACATGATTCAGATCAGGTTTATACCAAGTGGGATCAGGGTTATATCAACTGCCAAGATGATCCAATGCAAAGATCAATCAGTTAGCAATATGTATCGTCATAAAGATCAGTATTTTACCAGCTCTGTTTGCGGTTCTGGGCCTTCATGTAGGTAAAATCGTGATCCTTATAATGATCGCTTAGTAAAAAGCTGATCTCTTACTCAGTTCATCGCCACAGTTAATAAAACACTGATCCATGATCAGCGCCTTGATCTCTTACCAAAATTGACTAGCTTTAAATTAAACGAGCTGGTAATAAATAACGCTAATAAAATCCTTCCTCAGCTTAAACTGCGTGTTCTCATTCGATGGTGAGTTTAAATGAAAATTACGAATTGCTCTTTGCTGTTAGGTTTTACCATGATGCCATTTTTAGTGACTGCTAATGACGCGGTTACTTTATATGGTCGTGCTCATTTAGGAGTACAAAGCACTGATAAATCTGGAGAAAGAGAAACAAACATCGAAAGCTACAACTCCCGTTTGGGGGTAAAAGGCGATGCCAGTTTGGATTCCGGTTTAGAGGTTTTCTATCGCTTTGAGTTTAACGTTGAAGTGTCAGACGATAATGGCAGTGACAACATTACAGCCCGCTCGCAGTACGTCGGCTTGCGAGGCGATTATGGTGAGGTTTTAGTTGGTCGTAACGATACACCAATGAAGAAATCTCAGGGCAAGAGCGATTTAATGAATGAGTTTTCTGGTGATATTAATTCCTTCTTTGTTGGTGAAAACCGTCTCGGTGATACTATCCAATACACCACGCCAGCGCTTAACCATTTGAAGTTTACAGTCAGCTACATTGCTGAAGAAAACAGCAAGCAACAAGGTGAGTCAGGCCTGTCGATGGCAGCCAGTTATGGCGATAGTAAACTCAAGCAAACCAATGTTTATGTCGCCCTAGCTCATGACAGCGAGGTGGCGGGGCAAGATATCAACCGCGTTACGGTGCAAGGTAAGCTCGACAAATTAAAGCTCGGCGCCATGTATCAGCAAAGTGAAGCGTTAGCGAGTAATGAAGACGTTGATAGCTACATGGTCAGCGCTTCTTATCAAATCAATAGTTATACTTTATTAGCACAATACCAAGGCGCGGATGGCGCCACTGGCAAACTCAAAGATTCCGGCAGTGCGGCATCACTGGGGGTGGAGAAAAGCTTTACCAAACAAGCGCGAATGTATCTATGGTATTCCAAGTTTTCACTAGACAATAAGCCGGACTTTGATGCCATGGCGGTGACCTTAAGATATGATTTTTAGCGTTTTAAGAAATTTTATTTGTATCATCACGAAATTAATAAATTAGTGCTGTTCCAGTAAAAAATCTTATTATTAATCATATGATTACACTGTATACAAGTGTTCCTTTGTCACTAAAAAAGAGATTTTTTTTGGTGACTTTGATGTTTACGCGTTACACTTTCATAAAAATGTCACAGTAAGTCATAATAATGACATCAACAACATCGGTAACGAGAGAACATTGGGAATGTCACGTAAAGTACTTGTAGTTGATGATGAAGCACCTATCAGAGAGATGTTGGTGTTTGTATTGGAACAAAATGGTTTTCAGGCCATTGAAGCAGAAGACTACGATTCGGCCTTAGCCGCTATGGTAGAACCGTATCCAGATTTAGTTCTGCTTGATTGGATGTTACCCGGCGGAAGTGGTATTCAAATAGCGAAAAAGTTTAAGCAAAGTGAGTATACCCGCTCCATTCCAATCATCATGCTCACTGCTCGCGGTGAAGAAGAGGATAAAGTTAAAGGATTAGAAGTTGGTGCTGACGACTATGTGACTAAACCTTTCTCTCCAAAAGAATTAATGGCGCGTATTAAAGCGGTAATGCGACGTGTTTCACCAACCTCGTTGGAAGAAGCAATTGAAGTCCACGGCCTGCGCTTAGACCCGATTTCACACCGTGTTACCTCGGCGGGTACTGAACTGGACATGGGACCGACTGAATTTCGCTTACTGCACTTTTTTATGACACACCCTGAACGCGTGTACAGTCGAGAACAGTTGCTTGATCATGTTTGGGGAACGAATGTTTATGTTGAAGACCGAACTGTGGATGTGCATATACGTCGCCTGCGTAAAGCAATCGCACCACTTGGGCACGATCGTTTAGTGCAAACGGTACGCGGTGCTGGCTATCGCTTTTCTAGTAAAGTATAAATGCAGCTTGTTTAGAGCAAGCGTTATTAAGGTTAAAACTATTTCGCTATTGATTCTAAACAATTTTTATCTCAACCAGTTAAGCAATATAATCGCTCGGCCTATGCCGAGTCATGCTGCGCATTACACTAAGTTGTATGGTATAACACTGGTCGGTTTAAATCGTTTTTCCAAGGGCGCGGTGAATCGATGGCTGCGCCATAATGGACTTAGTCTATGTATCGAGTGATTGACAAGCAGGCGCTGATCAGACGCCTGTTTTTGTATTTCTTACCCTTGGCGTTAATTGGTTATTTAGTTAGCGCACCTTTCCTTTTTCTGTTTATTGGCGCCTTTGTTTTACTGGTTTGGCATTATAAGCAACTATACCGCTTAAGTGACTGGCTATTGAATCAGCGCAGCTTTAATCCGCCAGAAGGAAAAGGCGCTTGGGAGCAGGTATTTGAAGGCATATATCAACTACAGTTACGTAACCGAAAAAAACGCAACGAACTGGCTGAACTGATCCGACGCTTTCGTGAAGGGGCGGAAGCCATTCCAGACGCTGTGGTGGTGCTACAACAAGACCTCAGTATTGTCTGGTGTAACCAGCTTGCCCTTAATGTATTAGGTCTACAATGGCCAACCGATCACGGTCAGCGCCTTGATAACCTCATCCGTGACCCAAAATTTGTCAAATACATTCATGCTCACCAGTTTGAAGAGCCGCTTGAGTTAGAGACTGGGCTTGCTCATGAGCAAGTATTAGAAATTCGAGTTATGCCTTACGCTGAGCAACTGATGCTGGTTGCCAGAGACATTAGCCGCTTAAAGCAGCTAGAACAAATGCGCAAAGACTTTGTCGCCAATGTGTCTCATGAGCTAAGAACGCCTTTGACAGTGATGGCAGGGTATCTAGAGATGATGGATAGCGATAACATGCCCCCGCCGGCAATGTGGAACAAAGCCCATGGCACCATGATTGATCAGTGTAAGCGCATGGATGGCCTGGTTAATCAACTGCTATCGCTGTCTCGTATTGAAGGGGCGAGAAAGCAAGACAATGACAAGCCTGTTAATGTGCCGGCGATGCTACAACTTATCGAAACAGAAGCGCGCTCGTTAAATCAAGACAAGGGCCATGATATTAGCTTTGCTGTCGATGCCGAGTTAGACATTAAAGGGGCGGCCGATGAGTTAAGAAGCGCTTTCTCCAACTTGGTGTTTAACGCAATTCACTATACCAAACCGCAAGGCGTTATTAGGGTGCGTTGGTACCTTAACGATGGCATGGCCACCTTTAGTGTGGAGGATAATGGTGATGGTATTGCGCCTGAGCATATTAACAGGCTCACTGAGCGCTTCTACCGAGTGGACAAAGCTCGCAGTAGAAAAACCGGCGGCTCGGGACTTGGGCTGGCGATCACTAAGCACGTATTATCTCGCCATGACTCAACATTACACATTGAAAGCCAGGTGGGTAAAGGTTCGCACTTTTGGTTCGCTTTCAACAAAGAAAAATGCAGTTTTATGACAAACGATGTAAGTCACAAAAGTGTAATACAAGGGTAATTTGATTGTCATTTAATGGCTGCACAATGGCTCACGTAAAATAACTGGGATGAACAACTGGAGTGACCCCGATGAAATTTAAAAGCTTAGTTGCCGCAATGGGTGTGGCTGTTACGACCTTAGTATCGACGCAAGTATCTGCATTAGATGAAAAGCTACCAGAGTATAACAAGACCAGCGGTATCTCAGGGAACTTCTCTTCTGTTGGCTCAGACACGCTTGCTAACATGATGACGTTTTGGGCAGAAGAATATAAAAGAATTTACCCTAACGTAAACATTCAAATTCAGGCAGCGGGCTCTTCTACTGCACCGCCGGCACTGACTGAAGCCACAGCAAACTTCGGTCCAATGAGCCGTAAAATGAAGTCAAAAGAGATTGAAGCGTTTGAAAAACGCTATGGTTACAAACCAACAGAAGTTCGCGTTGCTATCGATGCGTTAGCTGTTTTTGTTCATAAGGACAATCCAATTGAAGGCTTGACTATTGAGCAAGTAGATTCAATTTTCTCTTCTACGCGCAAATGTGGTGCGGCTTCGCAAGCGAATCGCTGGAGCGATATCGGTTTAACAGGTGACTGGGCGGCGAAAGATATTCAGCTTTACGGTCGTAACTCGGTATCAGGTACATACGGCTACTTTAAGAAAAAAGCGCTGTGTAAAGGTGACTTCCGTAACAACGTTAACGAGCAGCCAGGTTCTGCGTCAGTTGTACAGTCTATTTCTTCATCGGTAAATGCCATTGGTTACTCAGGCATTGGTTATAAAACTTCAGGTGTTCGCACTGTACCACTAGCGAAGAAAGGCACTAACTTTGTTGATGCTACTTTAGAAAACGTAGCCACTGGTAAGTACCCTCTATCACGCTTCTTGTACGTATACGTAAACAAGCACCCAAACAAACCATTGTCACCAATTGAAGCTGAATTTTTGAAAATGGTACTGTCAAAAACGGGTCAGAAAATCGTAGAAAAAGACGGCTATGTGCCGCTTTCAAGCCAAATGGCTACTCGTGAGCTGAAAAAGCTGGGCTTACTATAAGCCGCATTAAAGAACGTTTAATCAGTAAAAAATGCCGCATTTTATGCGGCATTTTTTGTTTCGTATTGATGGCACAGAGAGGCTGTTTAAATACCTTTGTTCCTTTATTGGGTTAAAAAGACAAACTTCTTACTAAATACAGGGAAAAAAAGCTGGATTTATTCTATATTTAGTTAAAATAAATAGTATTACGGTCGATAATGAACTCGTCTTATTTTAAAAGGTGTATTTATGAGTCTAGGTAGTGCTTTTGCTGATCTGAGTATCACCAAAAAGATCCACGCAATCACATTGGTAGCGGTGGTGGCTTTTGTCGTTATCGTCTTCGTTAATTATAATGCTATAAACTCCAATCAAAAGGCGCTGACAGAACTTGAGTTAGAAACCTATAAAATTCTTAATCTCACCACTGAAAATGCTAATAAGCTGCAAAACTTAGACGAGTTATACACTCAAGCGGTTACATTTGGCGATGCCGAGCTATTAGATAAAGCGCAGGAGCAGCAACAACAGATCCTTGCCAACCTAAAAAAAATTGAGTCAGTACAAAGCGGCTTTATGCCCAGCAACAGTGATGACGAGCTACAACAGTACGCCAACATCGCTCGGCAAATTGCCAGCGGCATGATTGATGGCACAGCTGACTTTTCCCGTATTCAAGAAGATGCCCGTAAAAAAACAGAAATTTACGAGGCGCTGGTGGCGGATTTTAGCAGCGCTAAAAACAACGCCCATAATCGCTTTATTGAACTACTTAAAAATACCGAAGAGCGCTCTGCCGATGCGTTGACTATTATGTTGATTGTCGCGGTCATCTCTTTAATTGTACTGATCTTTTTAGCTGTAATGATTGCCAGAGGAATTGGTAATTCAGCTAAAGATGCCGCGCAAAACTTAAAGTTACTGGCGCAAGGGGAGGGGTCGTTATCCACCACGCTAAATGTTCGCTCACACGATGAAATAGGCCAAGTGTCTGTCAACTTCAATGAGTTTATTGCGTTACTCAAAGGCGCAGTGCTTGAGGTAATGAGCGTGGTGGAACCACTTACCCATGATTCTGGTCGTTTAGTCAAAGGCATGGAAAAAGCGGAATCCGCAACCAACCAACAAACCCACGATGCTGAAGTAGTTAAGCAATCGATGGAAGAAATGCGCTTAAGTGTTGGCGATATTTCGCAATCGGCTTCTCAGGCCTCAGATGCAGCGCAAGTCGCTGAGCAAGAGGTAGAGCAAAGTAAGCGACAAATACAGGTTTCAGTCAACGAGTCTCAAGCGTTAAGTGAAGAAATAAACCGAGCGGCAGAAACCATTAATAAGTTGGCTGACGATACTCAGAATGTGACGCAAATTTTGAATGTGATCACGTCTATTGCTGAACAAACGAATTTATTGGCACTCAATGCGGCCATTGAAGCGGCCCGTGCTGGTGAGCAAGGCCGAGGTTTTGCGGTGGTCGCTGATGAAGTGCGTGAATTGGCATCTCGAACGGCACAATCGACCAATGAAATTCGCGAGTTACTGAATGTGTTAACCGATGCGGCGAATCAGGCGGTAAAAGCCATGACCAGTGCCAGCAGTATGGCCATTAATAATGCCGATGCGGCGGCGCAAACTGGGCAGTCGATAGAGCAAATTGCCGAGCAAATTTTGTCAATTAACAGCATGAATGGTCAAATTGCTGCAGCGACTGAAGAGCAAACCTCAGTGGCGGCAATGGTGGTAGATAACGTGACATCCATGCACCAGTCATTCCAAGACACCATGCAAGCTCTATCTGAGGTACAAGATGTGGCAGAGAACCTCAACTCACACTCAGATAACCTAAAAGACGCCACTTCTAAGTTTCGAGTTTAATCGCGTTGATGACTCTATGCTAAATGGCATAAATGGCTGTAGAAATAAAAAAGAGGCTATCTAAGATAGCCTCTTTTTTATGCTTGGTGCGATGTATTATACCAATTCGCTTAATTAAGTGGTCTATTTGAGGCAAGAAAATTCTGTCGATAACTAGGCGAAAATTTTGCTATTTAGTTGTTCTAAATAAGAAATTTTTAACGCTGTTAGCGTCGAATTTACTCCCTCAAATTGAGCAAGTATTAATGCGGATTGGTATTAGTAACTAGCAACCACTTTGACTTTACTGTTTACGGCTGCTGCATCAACATAACCAATGGCATTGGCATTACTGCTAACAAACTCGAGAACAGCTTGATCATTGGCTAACTTTTTCGGTGGTGTCCCTTTACCGGTGAAAACCAGTTTTGACCAATGAGCGTTAAGCTGCGAGCTCGACTTACCAATGACTTTGTCATTAAACTCATCAAATAGGGTGGTCGCATCTTGGTTTACTGGTGTCGCACTGCTGCCATCAGCAAATGACTTGGCTTTGCCTAAAAACAGCTTTTTAATGGTATTTTCGTCCACTGTAGCGCCATTTTGCGCGTTTACTATGACGGCAATATCAGCCACAGCAGCTTGGCTGGTAAGGGCTAAGCCAAGTGCAATAATGGTTTTTTTAATCATTTTAGCTCTCCCTAAAATACTAAATCAATGCCGAAGCTTAATAGCTCAGCTTTTTCATTGCTTAGGGTGTTGTCGAATTGATTCAATTCAACTTTAAACGCCGCGGCTGGGTGGAAGTCATAGCGAGCACCTACACTCCAGGTTTCAGACTCAGAACGTACGCCATTCAGCGCACCATTTACTAAGCTGCGCAGGTAAGGGGCGTTGGCATTGCTAGGATTTGTGGTCACTGGGATAGTGGCACCGTTAGCGGCATTGATAGTCAGTGGTACGGTATTAAACTCATCCGCACCATTTTTATCTTCGTTATGCTCGTATGTCAGGTGTAAGGTCCACGCATCTAAACGATAGCCAAAGGACGCGTAATATTGTTGTTGCTCGGCCAGAATACTATTGTCTACTTCAAATTGCGTGTATTCGGCATCAAATAAGAAATCATTGTAATCGATTGAAAAACCCACCGCGGCAAAGTAAGCATCATCTTCATCGATAGCAATATTATTGGCCTGCTCAGAAAGGCCGTAGCCATTAAGGCCGGCAAGTAAGCTGCTCAGCTCAGGGCTATTGGCGGCACTAATACTGGCTTCAGTTACAAAGTAGGCTACGCGAGCGCTGAACCAGTCTTTACTTAAGGTCCAGTTGACACCTAGGGTGTTATCTAACTGTGCGGCATCGGAGTTAGTGATGGCGACGATATCATCATCAACACTGCCAAAGACAAATTGTGCTGAGCTGTCCCAGTCACCTAAGGTACTGTTGTGTAAATAGCTTACTCCGTTGTAGGTGCTAAAGCTGAGGTTATACACCGATTGTGGTGGCTTTATCCAGCGGTAGGCGTAGCCGACGTCTAAAAAGTCAGAATAGCGATAGAAAGGAATTCGCATTTTACCGGCGCTAAACTGTGATGAGTCAGACAGTTTATAGGTCATATACGCCCATTCAAACTCGGCATCAAAGTCATTTTTGCCACGGCCCACAATTTGTGCGGTGGCGCTGAGGTTATCTTGCAAATCTGCTGAAAGTTGCAGCGCAAACAGGCTGCGGTTTTCTAGATCGAAGTCGTTATCGTAACCATAGAGCGTATCTTCACTGTCTAAGGTTTGCCCGCCAATAATTGAGGCGAAGCCATTGATACGTATTTCTGCCGCGCTGCTGAAGCTGGTTGTTGCCAGTGCAACTGACAGGGCAATAGCTGATTTATTCATATTAAATCCCATTTACTTGCAAAGAGTGATAGGTCTGAAAAACACATTGAGTGTTACTAAAAGGCTGTTACTTATACTGTTGAGAATAGAATAAAAGTAATAAACTGCAAGCTTAAAGCTTAGTGAGCACTTATTAATTAACCGCTTAGGCCACAAAGCCCCTTGGCTATTTATCCCATTTACAACTGCTCATCAGACCAGTTTATTTTACCTGAAAGCAGATACAATGTGAGGACTAATGGCCACTTTTCTGATAATAATCAATAAGAGGAATAATAAAGACAGTCTTTTAACGTTTTGACTGAGTGATTTTTTCTGCTTGCACCTTGCAAGCATTATGCTGTTCGATGCATTTATCTAAGCAAATCTGCATCGACATGGTATCGGGAGTGTTTTGTTGTTCGCAGCCGCGTTCACACTGGTAACTTTGTTGTGCACACTGATTTAACTCTGGAGAGAGGGTATTAGTACAACCAGCTAAAACGGTGAGTGACAGCAATGTGAACGCGAGCTTCATATCTTTTCCTTTCTCTACACGGAGACTTGAATGTTATCGATTAGTCGCACTTTGCCTAGGTAGGCCGCAGCGAGAATAACCAATTGTGTGTCTTTCAGTGTAGCAGGCTTTAAGGTATCTCTATGGCATATATTAAAATAATCCGGTTTGAGTCCTGCGCTTGTTAAGGTTTCTACTGCCTGTTGCTTGATGGCCGCGAAGTCTTTACTGCCTGAGCTCAGTGTTTCTGCAGCAGACGTTAAGGTTTGATAGAGTACTTTAGCGGTTTCCTTCTCAGCATCGCTCAAATAGCCATTACGTGAGCTCATTGCTAAGCCAGACACTTCGCGTTGAGTCGGTACGCCAATAACCTCAATGGGCATGGATAAATCTTTTACCATGGTTTTGATGACTTGCAGCTGCTGAAAGTCTTTCTCACCAAAGCAGGCAAAGTCAGGTTGCACCAAATTGAACAGTTTCGTCACTATGGTGGCAACCCCTCTGAAATGGCCTGGCCGCGCACCACCGCAGTGATCTTCGGATACGCCCGGAACATCAACAAAGCTTTGGCTAGCTAAACCATAAGGGTAAATGGTGGCCACTGTGGGAGTAAATACAATGTCGGTATTGAGTTCTGCAAGGCCTTGCTGATCTTGCTCTAATGTTCGTGGGTAACTATCTAAATCTTCATTAGCGCCAAATTGCATGGGGTTAACAAAAATACTAACCACCACTTTGTCTGCCAATGTTTTGGCTTTTTTAACCAATGAATAGTGACCACGATGCAGGTTACCCATGGTTGGGACGAAAGCAATGCTCAGCCCTTGCTGACGCCATGCTTTGACCTGGCTGCGTAGTGATTTAATTTCAGAAATTGTTTGCATGTTTTACTCTTGTCTCAAGCGCTTGCGCGATTAATTAAACTCATGCTCAGCGGCAGGGAAGGCGCCTGACTTAACATCATCACAGAACTTTTTCACGGCATCTGGCATGTTACCGGTTTCAGCTAAGAAGTTTTTCGAAAACTTAGGAATATAGCCTGCGGAAATCCCCACTAAATCATGCATCACTAAGATTTGGCCATCGGTTTCTTTACCAGCGCCAATGCCAATCACAGGGATAGAAACGGCGTCAGTAATTTGTTTGGCGAGAGCAGAGGGAACACATTCAATCACCAATAGCTGTGCGCCAGCTTGTTCTAACGCTTTAGCATCATTAATCATTTTTTGTGCTTGGGCTGAATCGCGACCTTGAATTTTAAAGCCGCCAAAAACATGCACCGATTGCGGTGTAAGGCCAAGGTGACCGCACACTGGGATCCCTTGCTGCGTCAGTGCTTTAATACTATCGTGAAGCCACTCACCGCCTTCCAGTTTGACCATGTTGGCACCCGCGCGCATCAGTTGAGCTGCATTCTCACACGCCTTTTCTGGGTTTGGGTAACTCATAAATGGCATATCGGCGATAACAAAAAGCTCGCGACTCCCTGCGCGAACACAGCGAGTATGATAAGCCACGTCATTGGTGGAAACCGCGAGGGTGTCATCGCCCCCTTGCAGCACCATGCCCAGGGAATCGCCAACCAATATGACGTCGACGCCATGGTCGTAAAATAATTTCGCAAAGCTTGCATCGTAGGCGGTTAAGGAAGTGATTTTAGTTCCTTCGCGTTTCATTTTGGCAAGTGTGGAGACGGTGATTTTTGCCATGATTAACCCCTTTGGTTGGTTTTTATTATAAGGCTTCAAGCCCATTGAGCGGCAAAGTTGCACTGAGCGATTGTAACTTGGTGCCGTTGGGCAAAGTTAGATCAGGTGCTATCTCTAACAAGGGATAGACCACAAATTCACGTTCTGCCAAGCCATAGTGGGGGATGGTCAGTCGTGGGGTGTTGATGATTGCTTGGTTGAATAACAGTATATCTAAATCTAGCGTGCGCGGTCCCCAACGTTCGGCTTTGCGCACGCGGCCATGCTGTTGTTCAATTTGCTGCAGTACATCAAGCAGCACTTCGGCTTCGAGCTGAGTGGCAACCTGAGCCACGGCATTAACATAATCAGGTTGATCCTGAGGACCCATTGGTTTTGAACCATATAGGCGTGAGTGTGCTTGTAGCTCAAGCTCTGGGTGACTCTCAAGCACTGCCAGTGCGCGCTGAAGTTGCGCTTGTGGCTCTGCTAAATTGGCGCCAAGACCGATATACGCGATGTTCATTTAATCTTCTTTCGGTTTGCGTCTAGGTTTACGGCGTGGACGGCGCTTCGGCTTACCTTGGCCGCCAAGGCTTCTGACCATTTCTTTTTGGCCGTTGACGTCTTGCTTTAAATACTCGCTCCACCAGTTTGCCAGCTCTTGCTGTTGCTGCTCGCCACTTTCTACCCGTAATAATAAGAAGTCGTAAGCAGCCTTAAAGCGTGGCTGCTGGCTGAGGCGATAAGCACGCTGGCCTGAGCGTCTATCTAAACGTTGTTGAATATGCCAAATATCTCTGGCGCCTAGTGTAAAGCGTTTTGGTACGGCAACTTGCTTGGCATTGTCAGCAAGTATCTGGTTAACCGCTTGTATAAAGGCATCGTGATCGTTCATGCCATCGGCCTTTAATGCTTGGCTACGTTCTAAAATAGGGAACCACAATAAAGCTGCATAGATAAAGGCAGGAGTCACCTTTTTGCCAGTATTGATACGTTCATCGGTATTGGCGAACATGTTTTCAATAAACTGACGCTCAAAGTCGCTTTCAGGTCGAGATAAAATGCTCTCTAGGGCTGGAAATAACTGTCCGAATAGACCAAATTCACGTAACTGTAAAAAGTTGGCTTGTGCTTTACCGTTCAAAAACAGTTTTAGCGTTTCTTCGAACAATCGCGCAGCAGGGATGTGACCTAGCAAAGGCGCTAACTCTTTAATTGGCGCACGCGTCGGTTCCGCAATGCTCATATCCAGCTTAGTGGCAAAGCGCACAGCCCTTAACATGCGCACAGGATCTTCTCGGTAGCGTGTTTGTGGATCGCCAATCAGCTCTATTTTTTTGGCTTTTATCGCTTTAACGCCACCGGCAAAGTCGCGCAAGGAAAAATCATTAATCGAGTAATATAAGGCATTAATAGTGAAGTCGCGACGTTCTGCATCTTCTTCAATGCTGCCATAAACATTATCGCGCAGCAGTTGGCCATGTTCACTGGCTTTACTGATGTTGTTACTAGAGTCTTCAACTTGATGGTGACCGCGCATGGTCGCCACTTCGATAATTTCACGACCAAAGACAATATGGGCAAGGCGAAAACGTCTGCCGATCAGGCGACAGTTGCGAAATAGCTTTTTGACTTGTTCAGGGGTGGCGTTGGTAACGACGTCAAAATCTTTCGGTTCAATGCCAAGTAAAATATCACGAATACAGCCACCCACTAGGTAAGCATCGTAACCGCCATCTTTGAGACGGTAGAGCACCTTAATGGCATTAGGACTGAAGTGTTTACGAGATATGCCATGCTCGCTACGAGGAATTATCGCAGGGTTTGGATTGGTTGATACCACCATATCATCGCCTTTTCCAGATACCATCTGGCGGCAGAAGTTTACAAGCTTGGAAATAATAACTCGTCTCCTGAGCAATCAAGTCTATAAATGAAATAGATGAGCTAAGTTTTTGTGGTTAAAACAGCTCACTTTAAGGCTCGCTATCATATACTCAATCGCGCCTAAATTGAAGTACTAGGATACAGAGGTTGAAAACTGAATTGGCCTTTTTCAGTCGAGTTTAGCTGAATTTCTTGCACTTTAGGGATGTTGTTACGGCAGTATAGGTCTGTGGCGTGTTCTAGTAACTGCTGGCAGTTGTGGTAATCGCTCAGCTCACCCACGGCAATATTGAGATAACGCATAGCGGCATGAAGGGTTGGCAGTGGCTGCTGCTTATCAATTGCGGGGGCGTGGTTTTGCTTTGATAGTTTAAAACCAGGCTTGGCAACCGCCAAGGGCACATGGGCATACAAAGGCTCGGGTTGCTTGAGTTGGCGAAATAAACTGATTTGCCTTGCTGTGGGCTCAACTAAATCGGCACCACGAACCACATGGCTTATCTGCTGTGCAATATCATCAATGACGACCACCAATTGATAAGCGAATAGGCCATCTCGGCGCTTAATAATATAGTCTTCACTGGCTAATTCAGGTGGTACATTAATCTCACCCAAAATGGCATCTTGGAATTGCGTAACAGCAAAGTGCTGTTGTAAGCGTAGCGCATTATCTTGCCACGGCAGCGACAGTGCTCGACAGTGGTTATTATAATGCCCACCCATGGCTTTTATTTGCTTTCTGGTGCACTGACAGGCATAGACTAAGCCACAGCTATGTAAGTGTTCTAGGTAGTCTTGGTACAGGGCGTGACGCTGTGATTGATAAACGGGTTGCTCATCCCACGTCAACGCAAACGCTTCTAACGTCTGCAGAATATCGCGGTCAGCACCGGCAACGACACGAGGCGTGTCAATGTCTTCGATCCTAACGAGCCAATGGCCTTGGTTGCTTCGGGCATCCAAATAGCTGGCAACAGCCGCAACCAATGAGCCAAAATGTAACGGCCCGGAGGGCGAGGGAGCGAATCGGCCACGATAGCTCCCTGAGGGCATTGTGCTTGGGGGCATAGTTGGCTGAGATTAACCTCTGCCTTGTTGCTTTTCTTTAATCTCGGCTAAAGATTTACAATCCACGCACAGGTCGGCAGTGGGTCGTGCTTCTAGACGACGAATGCCAATTTCGATGCCACATGACTCGCAAAAACCAAAGTCATCGTCTTCGATAAGTTGTAACGTTTTTTCAATCTTCTTGATTAGTTTACGCTCGCGGTCGCGAGTACGCAGTTCAAGAGAAAACTCTTCTTCTTGTGCTGCACGGTCCACAGGATCAGGAAAGTTCGCCGCTTCATCTTGCATGTGCGTCTTAGTGCGATCTACTTCATTACGTAGATCTGAACGCCATGCTTCTAAAATCGCTTTGAAATGCGCACGTTGTGCGTCATTCATATATTCTTCGCCTTGCTTTTCTTGATAAGGTTCTAACCCGGCTTGAGCCAATAACCCTAGTTTTTTCTGGTCTGGCATACCATTCTCCTAAATCCTTAATACATAACCCCAGCTTCCGCCGGCGGGTATAAATAGCAAAATCTTTACCCCTTAGCAAACACTTTTTTACCCTAATTGTCAGCTTATTTTTTCAAACTGAGCAAAAGGAAGTAAAAATCTGCTCCCCGTATATTGGGGTGGGAACAATAAAATCAACAGCTATAAAACGGAATTTGCTGCGAAAGGATCACTTGCGTGTCATCGATGGTGGCGTCGTAGGCCAATATTTCTACACCTGCCGCTAACGCTTCTTGAATTAACTGGGCATATTTGCTGTCTATGTGCGCTGCCGGTTTAACACTATTAATTCCGGTGTGCAGGGCGGCGAATAACAGCACCGCACGATGGCCTTGTTGTTTTATATGCATCAGCTCACGGAGGTGTTTTTGGCCTCGCTGGGTTTGCGCATCAGGAAAGTAGCCTTGCTGGTTTTCAAGCAAGGTCACCGACTTGACCTCAATGTAACAGTGCTGCGGCTCAGCCGCGGTGCTCGGCTGGCTCAGTAATATATCAATACGGCTATTTTCAGCACCGTACTTTACTTCTGTCGCCAATTCGCTGTAACCGCTGAGTGCAGCTATGCGCTGCTGTTGTATAGCTTCAACCACCACTTTATTGGCAATCGCGGTATTCACACAAATCACGTTCCCGGCATTATCTTGAGTTAACTCAAGAGAGTGAAGGTATTTGCGTTTTGGGTTGTCAGAGCTGGAATAATAAGCTTTAAAGCCTGGATCGGCGCAGTTGGTCATGCGGCCGGTGTTGGCACAATGAACCGTAAAAACACCGTGCTGGTCATCTTGTAAGTCGACTAAAAAGCGTTTGTAACGCTTGATTAATGTCGCTGGGCGCAATCTACTAGAAAACTTCATTGGTCGCTTTGGGTTGGGGGAATTTAGTGCCTAGTGTACACTTAACGGCACTAACAAGCACAAGAGTGAAAAGAGAATGTCAGATAAATTTATTGTACGACTCAGCGAAGAAGCAAAGCCAGCTTACCTTGCTTCAGGCGCGGCACTGTCGTTTGAAAAGGACGGTGCTGTTATTCATCTAGAGCAAGATGAAACCTTAAAAAATATTCAAAAAGCAGCGCGAGCTATCGCTCAGCAAGGTGTTAAGCAAGTACAACTCGACGGCGAGCTATGGTGTACGGAATCGCAATGGGCGTTTTATCAGGGCTTTGTATCACCCAAAGCACTAGACAGCGTGGTGTTCACAGACAATGAACAGTCTGATTTAAAGGAGCTGGAAGCATTAAAAAATGCCGCCACTTGGATGCGTCAAATGATCAACGGCACTGCCGAAGATATTTACCCAGAAAGCCTTGCCGGCAAAGCGGCCGAGTTTATTCAATCACTGGCGCCGGAGCATGTTAGCTACCAGATCATTAAAGGTGATGCCTTGTTGGAGCAACAGTGGATAGGTATCCACGAGGTTGGACGTGGTAGTGAGCGTCCACCGGTATTATTGGAGCTTGACTACAACCCAAGCGGTAATGAAGATGCACCAGTTAGCGCAGCCCTAGTCGGTAAAGGTATTACCTTCGATTCTGGTGGTTACTCTATTAAGCCCAGTGAAGGGATGCTAACCATGAAGTGTGACATGGGTGGTGCTGCTACTGTGACTGCCGGTTTAGCGCTGGCTATTCAGCGTGGTTTTGACCGTCGCGTTAAGCTTTACCTTTGCTGTGCTGAAAACCTAATTTCTGGTCACGCATACAAGTTAGGCGATATCTTAACCTATAAAAATGGTACCACGGTGGAGATTGTTAATACCGATGCCGAAGGCCGTTTAGTATTAGCTGATGGTTTAATGGCGGCAGGTGAGTCTGGTGCCGAGTTGATCATTGATGCTGCAACCCTGACCGGTGCTGCATTAATGGCGGTGGGTCAAGAATACAATGCGTTATTTGGCTTAGATAAAGAGCTGGTGGCGGATGTACAGCAATTTGCCAGTGAAGAGTTTGAAGCGGCATGGCCATTACCATTAGAAAAATGGCACCAAAATAACTGTCCATCACCGTACGCAGATACCGCAAATAGCCGGGCACAAAAGGGCGGTGGCTTTGGTGGCGCTTCGAATGCAGCTGGTTTCTTATCTCGTTTTGTGCCAAATGAAGGCAAAGGCTGGGTACACATCGACTTGGCTGCTGCGTTCCAAAACTCAGGCACTGGACAGTGGTCTGCGGGTGCAACCACACTAGGCATGAGAACGGTAGCGAGAACGCTACAAGAAAAAGCCTAATGGCTTTAGTAGGAGTGAGTGTTTGCTCACTCCTATGGCTTTATTAAGACAGTAAGGCTGCTGCTAAGCGGACAAAATCAGAAGACGTCAAAATCCCCATTAATTTATCTTCATCATCGACCACAGGCATACAACCGTGACGGTTATCGACAAAAAAGCGCACCACATCTTGCAGTGATTGTTGCGGCTGCACACTGGCAAAGTCTACCGCCATAATCTCTTGCACCAGTGTTTGCTTTTCTTTGCGCTCTAACGCATTGGCGCCATAGGTAGCCATGATCCCCATCACTTTGGCAATCATAATTTTCTGCGTCAACATGCCCACTAAAACACCATCCTCGTCAATTACTGGAATATGGCGAACATTCTTTTCTTTCATTAAATTATGGGCATCGTGCAAGGTATTACTCGCGGTCACAGCAAAGGGATCGGGAGTCATTAAATCGGCAACTGATTGCTTCATACTTATTCCTTTTACTTATCTTCATTGCTGTAATTTTAGCTTTATTTCCGCGCTATGCATGGTATCAAGATCAAGTTTTGAACCTTTTGTCGCTCATCCAGTCCATACTTTAGGTAAAATAATAATAACCATTAAGGAGAGACTGGTGAAACCACTCGCCCATTGTATCTTGGCTGTAGGCCTATTGAGTCAGACGGCCTTGGCCGCGCAACGCAGTGTTGACTATGATGAGATTAACAACGTGCTTGATATTATCGTTAACCAAGCACAATCGCCTTATGTCCTGTCTAAGTTCCAAGTTGAAGTAAAAGACCCCAGTATCAAACTAACTGACGTGAAACTCTGGCTTGAACGAGAAGGGAAGAAATTTGCTCAAGGTGGCATTGCCACAGACGGCAGTATTACATTGCCCATTTTGCCCAAAGAGCAAGCCGAGGATGTGAAACTGGTTATTAATCAGGAAAAAGGGGCGGTTGCCATTAGCGTAAATATGGATTTAGCACCCATCACCAGCCAACAGGTGAGCTATCGTGAGTTATTCGTGCTGTTAGAAGACATGAATGAGTTTGTCGATGAGATGGCGGGAGGCTTGTCTTGGTTTGCACCGAGTTATGAGGAATTAGAGTTTACCTTCGGCGAAGTGGCGAAAGTGCACTTTAATGATGCCAGCGGCAACAAGGTGGAGTTTGTTACCGACGCTGAGTTTAAAACGCAGATCCCCTTGAAAGCACAATGGATGAAACACAACCCTATTATTGAGTTCAGCGCCTTACCTGAGCGTTTTGCTCCTATCGATTAAGCGAGTCAGTGACAAGAGTTATTAGTTTTGTAAGCTAACCCTGCTGGCAATACTGGGTTGTTGCTCAGCTAACTTGGCTAAGCGAATGTATTTTTGTTCAACCAATTTCGAGAGCGTCACCAATTGTCCAGGTTGGCGCTCAAATTCTGCCAGTTTGCGCTGTAAAAAAGCCAAGGTTTCAGGGTAGGGGTGAGCGATAACCACCACATGGCGCTGTTTGGCTAGCAGTTGCAAAGTGTGTTGCCACTGGGCCTCTAAAGCCGCTTCTGAAACATCATTATCGAGGAAAACCTGGCGCGCGATATTTTTTACACCGTATAAGTTGGCCGCATGCTGTGCCTGACTTTGGCTGGTGGTTCGGCTATCTAAGAAATAAAGACCGCGTTTTTTTAAAATCTCCATGGTCCACTTCATCGGCTCTATTTGCGCTGTCAGCTCTGAGCCCATGTGGTTATTCACTCCTTTGACTTGCGGCAAAGTAGACAAAGCATGGCCTAAGGTCATTTGTAATTGCCACTTTTCCATGGTGGTGGTTAACGCACCTAGACCGAGTTTTTTGCTGCTATCTTGAGGCTGCATAGGGACGTGTAATAACAATTCCCGCTGTTGTTGACTGGCAGCAAAGGCAAACTGTTGTGAAAAAGGGGTATGTGGCAAGATCGAAAAAGAGACCTCTTGGGGAAGTCTTAGCAATGCAAGGTCACGTTGATGATTACCAACATCATCAATGACAATAGCGAGTTGTGCTGCTGTAGCTGCCGATGAAAGCAGCAGTAGCAGTAATCCTGTTATTATTTTTAGCACACAAATTATTATTATCGTTATTCACCCTAGGGGTGAGTTTTATTGCGATTGAACTAACGCCAAGGCCTTTGGCCAATGCGAGGCAAGCTGTTCAATTCCTGTTATTTTGTTTGATTCTTCGCCAGTTATTATAGCGCTTTTATCGACAAGGGAAAGCGCTTGTTTGCTAAAGTGCACATCAGGCTCTACGCCTTTGCCCTCAATGGAGCTGCCGGCAGGGGTGAAGTAGCGTGCGGTGGTTAGTTTTAGCGCGGTGGTACCATTGCCAATGGGGATCAGCGATTGCACCGAACCTTTGCCATAAGAAGTCAGGCCAACCACTAACGCACGCTTATTATCTTTTAACGCTGCGGCTAGAATTTCAGCGGCTGAAGCCGAATTGTGGTTGATCAGCACCAAAATTGGCGCGCCATTTAAAATGTCTCCTTGTTGAGCGACATAGGCTTGGTTGGCATCAAAGAAGCGCCCTTTGGTGGTGACTATGGTGCCACTGTCGAGAAACAAGTCTGAGATGGCCACCGCGCTGCTTAACGTGCCTCCAGGATTATCCCGCAAATCAATTACTAATTTGTTCAGCGTGGTACCTAGTTGGCTTTCAAGTTGATTGATGTGCTTGGCGACATCGTGAAAAGTATGGTGGTTAAAGCTATTAACACTAATATAGCCTGTGGCTTCTGGAAGCAGGGTGCTAGCAACGCTTTCCAGAGTTATTTCACGACGCTGTAAGCGCAGCTGCACCTCTGTTTGTTCTCTTACCACGGTCATAATAATTTGGCGCTTTTGTGCCGCTCGCAATAATGCCGATACATCTGAAATGGTTTTGTTTTCGACATTGTGGCCGTTGATGGATTTGATCTTGTCGCCGGCTTCAATGCCACTGTTCGCCGCAGGTGAGTTAGGGATAGTGTCTAAGATAACAACAAAGTTTTCACGCTCCTCCACTTCAATACCCAAACCGGTGTAGCGGCCATTAGCAGCACTGAAAATCGACTCTAGCTCTTGTTCATCAAGATATTTTGAGTAAGGGTCGAGTTGTTCAAAGAGGTGGTCGACATTGTTAACATTGAAACGGCTCAGCGGTACGTCTTCGACATAGTAAGTGTGAATGTGATAGAGAATTTCATCCACTTCCTGTGCTGAAAGCTTATTACTCAGGGCATGGGTCAGGGCGCTAAAACAAAGTAATAGCAAAAACACCAGCACGGCAAGATAGCGTGCTGCCAAGGTGTAAAAGCGGTGATGTTTATTCATGTGCTGCTCCTCTTAGGTGCAGCACGGGTTATTCAGTTAACTGGATCTGCACCATTTAATCGGATCGACAGCGCTTCCCTTATGCCGTATTTCAAAGTATAGACCAGAATTTGGCTGTCCGCCGCTTTGGCCGACTAAAGCAATGGCTTCACCGCCTCTTACCTCATCGCCAACATCGCGTAGTAAGGTTTGCGCGTGTCCATACAGACTCATAAAGCCATGGCCATGATCCAGTACTATGACCCAGCCAAAGCCATTTAACCAATCGGCATAGACCACTTGGCCAGGCGCTATACTGTTGATCTCCTTGCCTTCATCAGCCCCAATCAGTACGCCTTTCCAATTCATCCCAGCGTGTTTACGCTGGCCAAAGCGATGCTTTATTTGGCCTTTGATGGGTAAGTCGAGCTTGCCTTTTAACTGCGCTAAACCATCGAGTCGAATTTCTGCCTGCTGCTGAGCTTTAGCCAGCTCCGCTAAAGTATCCAATAAGGTTTGCTCATTCTCTTTTAAATAAGCAATTTCAGATTGCGTTTGCTGTAGCTGGTCGTTGAGCTTGGCCAGTTGTGCTTGACGTGATTGTTTCGCCGATTGCAGCTCAGCAAGACGCTCTTGTTGGTGTTGCTTTAACGCTTCAAGGCGCTCTTGGTTGCGACTTAATTCGGTTTGAGTTTGCTCTAGTTCCTGACTAATCTCTTGGAGCTTTTCTAGTTGCTTAATGCGGGCTTTGTTGAGGTAGTCATAGTAGCTTATGGTGCGCTCAAGCTTAGCAGCGCGCTCTTGGTTGAGCAGCATTCTAGCGTAATCGTGGCCGCCGGTCATGTAGGCGCTTTTCAATTGTGCCGCCAGAACTTGATGATACTTTGCCTGGTCTTGTTGTAGTTGCTTTTCTTGTGCCTCTAAACGTTGCTGCTCTTTTTGGTTAGTAGCAATACCTTGTTCGGTCATGGAGACGGCTTTGGCACTTTTGGCTATGTCTAATTCAAATGCTTGCAGCTTTTTTTCTGCCGCTTTAATGGCGCTGCGTTGCTTATTGTAAGCTTGTTGACTGCTTTTCAGCTGTTGTTGTACTTCACTTAGGTCTTGCTGAGTGCGAGACTCACTGGCAACCACAAAAGTGGTCGCCAGTAGCATGGAAGTCGCGGTAAAGATGGCTCTAATTACCATAAAAGCGACGTTACTTTAAGCGCATAATAGGAGTGCCCGTCATTTCACTCGGCTGTTCCATACCGAGTAAATGCAGCATGGTTGGGGCAACATCACTCAGCGCTTTGCCAGATTGTGGCTCAGCGTCACGACCAACATAAATGAACGGCACGGGCTCACTAGTATGCGCAGTGTGTGCCTGCCCAGTGTTTGGGTTAACCATTTGCTCGGCATTACCATGGTCGGCTGTGATAAGCGCTTCGCCACCGACCTCTTTGAGTGCCGCAACTACTCGGCCGATGCAGCCATCGACGGCTTCACAGGCTTTCACTGCGGCTTCAAATACCCCAGAGTGACCAACCATATCGCCGTTGGGGTAGTTGCAAATGATGACATCGTGCTCGCCGCTGTGAATGGCAGCAACCAATTTATCGGTGAGTAATTCAGAATTCATCTCAGGTTGCAGGTCATAAGTCGCGACTTGAGGCGAAGGAATTAACTCGCGCTTTTCCCCTGCAAAGAGCTCCTCGCGACCGCCGCTGAAGAAGAAAGTCACATGGGCGTATTTTTCGGTTTCTGAGATACGAAGCTGGGTTTTATGGTGTTTTGCCAGCCACTCGCCCAGCACGTTTACTAGCGCTTCTGGGGCAAACGCTACGGGAGCTTTAATATCGGCGGCGTATTCGGTCATCATGACAAAGCCGCTAAGCTTTGGCGCTTTACGCTTATTAAAGCCGTCGAAGTCAGCGTCGACAAAAGCACGCGACATCTGACGAGCGCGGTCGGCTCTAAAGTTCATAAAGATCACGCTGTCGCCGTCATCAATGGTTGCTGGCTGCTCGCCTTCAGGCACGATTAAAGAAGCTTTAACAAACTCATCATTTTCATCACGCTCATAAGCGGCTTTTAGCGCTGCCATGCTCGACTCATAGCGGTATTCTGCCTCACCTAATACCATCAAGTTGTATGCTGACTCGATGCGTTCCCAGCGATTGTCACGGTCCATAGCATAATAACGACCAACCACTGAGGCTACGCGGCCACAGTTTAATTTTTGCATCAATGCATCCATGCGCTCAAGGGACGCCTCGGCACTGCGCGGTGGGGTATCACGGCCATCTAAAAAGGCGTGTAAATAAACGGTAGCACCACGCTTTGCTGCCATTTCGATAGCTGCAGCAATGTGATCCTCGTGGCTGTGCACGCCACCTGGGCTAAGTAACCCCATTAAATGCACCGCTTTATTTTGCGCTACGGCTTTGTCGATATTTTCTACTAATACTGGATTATGCTCAAACTCGCCATCAGCAATGGCTTTGGTGATGCGAGTAAAGTCTTGATAGACAATACGGCCTGCACCGAGGTTGACGTGACCTACTTCCGAGTTGCCCATTTGGCCGTCAGGCAGACCAACATCCATGCCTGAACCGGAAATAAGAGTATGGGGAGCGCTTTGCCATAGTTCATCTAATACTGGGGTATTAGCCGCTAAAATCGCGTTACTTTCACTATCTTCACGATAGCCCCAACCGTCTAAAATCATTAATACCAATGGCTTTTTCTTAGCTGTCATTTGCGCTCCTGAAATCCTGAATTAGGCACGATGTTGATGTTTTATCAACCACTGGATGGTTGCACCACGGGGTGTCGTGCTGCAGGGTTGATAAAATTATTCTGGTTACAGGCAGTAGAATACCTTTTTCTGTATGATTATTCAGCCCCGAAAAAGTGATTTCTGCTCATAGCCAAGGTTTTTTGCTGTTAAACAACAGCTCTGTTTTGTCTGCCATAAAGAGGGTATACTTGCTGCCACTCACTATCTATCAGTAACTTTTGGTTGGTAAATTAATGGAACAATACGTTACGTTTTTAGGAAACCACCCTGTACTTAGCATTATTTGGCTTGTTTTGGCAGCCATGCTAGTAGGGAGTTGGTTTAAAAGTAAATTTTCTAAAATCAGACAAATCAATCCGCAACAGCTAACAATATTGGTCAATCGTCAAGATGGTCAGGTTATCGACATGCGTCCAGCAAAAGAGCATAACCAAGGCCACATTGCTGGAGCCATGCAATTTAGCGGTGATAAACTCAAGCAAAAAGATTTTGCGGGGCTTGAAAAGTATAAATCTAAGCCCATTATATTGGTTTGTAATACCGGTATGACAGCTTCCGCCGTCGCTGATAACATGCATAAAGCTGGTTTTGAGCAGGTGTTTGTATTATCAGGTGGTATGGGCGCATGGCAAAATGCGGGTTTACCTATCTCTAACGGAAAATAACCGAGGTAATAATGAGTCAAGTTGTACTTTACACTAAAGATTACTGCCCTTTTTGTCATCGCGCAAAAGCGTTGTTAGACGCTAAAGGTGTAACATACACTGAGTATGATATCGGTGTAAAACCCGAGCTTCGTGATGAAATGATCGCAAAGGCGAATGGCAGTCATACCGTGCCGCAAATTTTTATTGCTGAGCAACACATTGGTGGCTGCGACGATATGATGGCACTTGAAGCACAGGGCAAACTAGACCCACTATTGAAGGCGTAAGCCGGAGCAAAAAGCTCATTTAATGAATCATCTACTGCCTTCATGGGCAGTAAAAATTACAGAATTTAGGAACTAATCATGGCAGAAGAAAACCAAGCAGCAGCAGAAAAACAACAAGAAGCGCAATTTAACATTCAACGCATCTACACCAAAGATGTGTCGTTTGAGACGCCGAATTCTCCTGCAATTTTCCAAAAAGAATGGACTCCTGAAGTTAAGCTAGACATGGATACGCGTTCGGCCAAGCTGGATGACAATGTGTTTGAGGTGGTGCTTGCGTTAACCGTAACGGCAACTGTTGGTGAGCAAACAGCATTCCTTTGTGAAATCCAACAAGCGGGTATCTTTGCAATTGCGGATCTAGAAGAAATGCAAATGGCACACATGTTAGGTGCATTCTGCCCGAACATCTTGTTCCCATATGCTCGTGAAGCAGTGGCTAGCCTAGTTAACCGTGGTACTTTCCCACAGCTTAACCTAGCGCCAGTTAACTTTGACGCTTTGTTTGCTCAGTACATGCAACAGCGTGCAGCTCAAGCACAGCCTGAGCAATCTGCAGACGCATAATTACATGAGTACAGCAAAATCAGCTGTAACAGTTTTAGGGGCGGGGTCATATGGCACCGCCCTTGCTATTTGTTTCGCCCGAAATGGTCATAAAGTGACATTATGGGGACGCAATAGTGAACACGTTGAGGCGCTTGCAGCTGAGCGTAAAAACCAACGTTACTTACCCGACATCCAGTTTCCAAACTCGCTTGAACTTGAGGCTGATTTAGAAACGGCTGTTGCATCGAGTGAACGCATCTTAGTGGTGGTTCCGAGTCACGCCTTTGCAGACACTTTGAAGTTAATCAAGCCGATGCTACTAGCAAAGGCCAAAGTGGCGTGGGCAACCAAAGGTTTAGAGCCCAATACCGGTAGGCTATTGCAAGAAGTGGCATTGGATGTACTGGGTGAAGATGTGCCTTTGGCCGTATTAAGCGGTCCCACCTTTGCCAAAGAAATGGCTGCTGGTCTGCCAACGGCTATCTCAGTGTCGTCGCAGTGTGAGCAGTTCCGTGAGGAGCTTGCCGAGTTGTTGCATTGTGGTCGCTCATTTCGAGTGTACAGCAACGATGACTTTACTGGGATCCAATTAGGGGGGGCGGTGAAAAACGTCATCGCAATTGGTGCTGGGATGTCTGACGGCTTTGGCTTTGGTGCCAATGCTCGCACCGCGCTCATTACCCGTGGCTTAGCTGAGTTGTGCCGCTTAGGTTGTGCCTTAGGCGCGCGCTCTGAAACCTTTATGGGCATGGCCGGATTGGGCGATTTGATCCTAACTTGCACCGATAACCAGTCGCGCAACCGTCGCTTTGGCTTGGCACTTGGCAGTGGTAAATCGGTTGATGAGGCCATGGCCAGTATTGGTCAAGTAGTGGAAGGTTATCGCAATACTAAAGAAGTGTACCTGCTAGCCAAACGCACAGGTATTGAAATGCCCATTACTGAGCAAATCTATCAAGTGCTGTATGAGCAAAAAGACGTAAAAGAAGCCGCTATGGCGTTGCTTGGTCGCGAAAAGCGTGCTGAGTAAGCATTGCCAGTTGGGCTTAATTAAAGCAAAGAGCGAGGTCAGATACCTCGCTTTTTTTATTCCCGAAAGCGAATGTTATAGCGCTGTTTAAACCACAGTAAAAAGGGGATTTCGATGACGCTAAAGGCCACGATGGTAAAGACAATCCAATTGCTATCTAATAGCACTAATGAAAAACTAATATCACGGTCGTAGTAGAGGCTTCCGGCAACCACTAAAGATACCGTTGTCACGATTAGATCTTGCTTACTGATATTGCTAAAGCTTTTATCCTCGAGTTTGGGGTAAATCACCACATAGGCAATAAATAATAAGATGACATTAAGTAAAATTAGCGTCCACTCTGGTGACATACTGGGCTCAACATTGTGATAAGTAACTGCTTATAAACATACCACACTGACGGCCGGTTAATGCAAACTTTCTGTGTTGAAAGTGCCCCAATTGAGCGAGCAAATTGCTATACTATCGACCCTAACATTTGAGGTGCACATGATCTCCAAAAACCAACAAAAACTACTTCGGGCTTTAGGGCAAAAGAAATACCGCAAACAACATGGCCAATATTTAGTACAAGGTGAAAAAAATGTGGTCGAGTTACTGGATGCCGGGGTTACCACTGACCATATTTTTGCCACCGCGGATTTTATCGCCAAGTACCAAGATAAACTCAATGACAGCAATTGTGTTACTGCAGATGAAACTACTTTAAGTAAAGTAAGCACGCTGGTATCGAATAATGCAGCCATTGCAGTAGTGCCGATGGCAGAACCCCAAACGGTCAATTGCAGTGGGTTAACTTTAGCCTTGGATGGCGTGAGCGATCCTGGCAACTTAGGGACGATTATTCGTTTAGCGGATTGGTATGGACTAAAGCAAGTAGTGTTAAATCATAACTGTGCCGATGAGTTTAACCCTAAGGTGATCAGTGCCACCATGGGCTCTTTTGTCCGAGTTGCTGCGGTGCGAGTCGACTTAGCCGAGTTTTTGAGTGACTATGCGGGCAAAGTGTATGGTGCTTTTTTAGGCGGGCAGAGTGTGCATCAATGTGATTTTGCAGCCAATGGGGTATTAGTAATGGGCAGTGAGTCTCATGGGATCAGTGACACCATTGCGCCGCTCATCAGTGATAAAGTTACCATCCCCGCATTTGGCGGCGCTGAGTCGTTAAAC
Organism: Pseudoalteromonas 'SMAR'; assembly: GCF_048515945.1. Taxonomy (NCBI): domain Bacteria; kingdom Pseudomonadati; phylum Pseudomonadota; class Gammaproteobacteria; order Alteromonadales; family Pseudoalteromonadaceae; genus Pseudoalteromonas; species Pseudoalteromonas 'SMAR'. Next base: position 7,581 of record NZ_JBLWMW010000022.1, on the reverse strand, counting down.
GTGGCAATGGCGACAGGCATAATCTTGGATAATATGAAGCGACACCTTGGCTAAGCAATAGATCTTGGTGGCAAATTACCTTATTCTGAACAGTAATAGCGAATAACAATAAAAATTTATGCGACTGAGCAGTATCAAGCTGGCCGGCTTTAAGTCTTTTGTTGAGCCAACCAAAATTCCATTTCCAGACCAAATGACGTGTGTGGTTGGGCCTAACGGCTGTGGCAAGTCCAATGTCATCGATGCGGTGCGCTGGGTGCTTGGTGAGAGCTCGGCAAAAAACTTGCGTGGCGATGCCATGACCGACGTTATTTTTAACGGCTCAACCAAACGTAAAGCCATCTCACAAGCATCGGTTGAGCTGTTGTTTGATAATACCGAGGGGCGCTTGCCCGGCACCTTTGCCGATCGCAATCAAATTGCCATTAAACGTTTGGTGACCCGTGATGGCCAGTCTTTATATTTTCTTAATGGCAGCAAGTGTCGTAAACGCGATATTACCGATATTTTCTTAGGCACTGGGCTTGGGCCGCGCAGTTACGCCATTATTGAGCAGGGTATGATCTCACGGCTGATTGAAAGTAAGCCGCAAGAGCTGCGTATCTTTCTTGAGGAGGCGGCGGGGATCTCGAAGTATAAAGAGCGTCGTAGAGAAACCCAGACTCGAATAAAAAACACCCGCGAAAACATGGAGCGGCTCCTGGATGTGCGCCAGGAGCTACAGAATCAGCTTGAGAAGCTGGAGCTGCAGGCACAGCAAGCCAGCAAATATAAAACCTTAAAGAGCCAAGAGCGCGACCTGCGTAGTTGGACTGCGGTATTAAAGTGGCAGGGGTTTGTGCAAAAACAAACTGACAAAGCTGAGCAAATAGCCAAACTGGAAGATAAACTGGCTTTTTTTGCCGACGCCAACAGTGGCCATGACGCGCTGTTAGCGGGTCTTGAACAAGAAATTAAACACCTTAGTGATGGCTATGAGCACGCCCAACAATCTCAACATAACATTGAAACGCAGCTAGCAAAACTAGAGCAGCAAAAGCTCAGCCTCGCTGAAAAGCGCCGTCAGCTGGAACAACAAGCCCAAGAGCTGCAACTGCAACAAGAAGAGGTGGCGACTGAGCTTAAGCAGCAAGACGACAGCGCCAGCACCATGGTCAAACAGGTGGAAGATGCAAGCGAAGCGGTAGCAGTAGCGGAGTTGGCGCTGGAAGAATTAGAGCAGTGCGGTGAACAACACCGCGAGCAACAACACCAGTTAGAGCAACAGCACCAAGATTGTCAACAGCAAGTGCAGCAGCTTGAGCGTCAGCATCAGCAGCTCGAGCACCAAATTGCTCAGCACCAGCACACCATAGCTCATCAACAAGCACGGCAAACGGAGCTGGAGGAGCAAGCACAAGAGCATCAATCACAAGCGCTTGACGCTGAATTACAACAAGCACAAGCACAGCAGCAGCAGCTTATTCAAGCCATGGCATCGTTACAAAGCCAAGCTCAACAACAACAAACACAACAAAATCAGCAAAGCGAATCGCTCGCAGCGTTAGAGCAAGCGCATGCGCAGGCACAACAAGCACTGCAAGATAAGCAATCCACGATTAAGGCGTTGTCGCAATGGGCAGAACAATCGCAGCAACAAAGCGGTATCAGCATGTTATCGCAGTTGCGTGTTGCCGCTGGGTTTGAACATGCAGTTGAAGCGGCGCTGTTAGGGTTTAGTCACTTATCGTTAGCTGAAGAGCCAAACCATAACGGCGTGTGGCATTGTGATATGGAAATCGCACCAGAGTCTGTGGCCAGTAAAATTCATCAGGGCGTGTTTCCCAGTTTTCTGAGCAAAGTTAAATTGCAAACGGAAGCACAACCATTTGTTGCCTGTTCTGAGTACCTTTTTGCGGTGACAACGACGGGGCTGGTTATCGGTGAAAACTTCCGTGCTAGAATAAAAAACGATGAAGGCGGTGCTTTAAAACGCTATGCTGAGCTGCAAGCGTGTCAGGCAGCATTACCTAAATTAGCCGCGCAAGTAACCGAATTACAGTCACAAATTACCACTCAGCAGCAAGCTCGTGCAGAGGCAGCAGAGGCATTAGCGGATACACAGCAACAAGTGCACCAGCATGCGCAACAGATTGCAGGGTTAAAGAGTAAAATTGAAATGTTGCAAGTTGGTGTCGAAACGTGGCAAACCACGGCGACTAAGATCCAAGCCAGTCAAGCACAAGTTGAGCAACAGCTAAAGCAGTTACAAGACAACATCAGCCAGGAAAATGCCAACTTAGCGCTGCTAATGGAGCAAATGGAGCAGGCACAAGCGGCGCAAACGGCCAGTGCAGAAGCGCTACGCGACTTCAAGCAGCAATCACAATCACGCCACTTAGCAACACAGCAAGCACAGCAGCAATTGCATGATAAAAAGTTGGCGTTACAACAAGTGCACAGTGAGCAGCAGCTTAGCCACTCCAAATTGCTGCATTTGCAGCAGCGTGAGCAAGAGTTACAGTCTTGGTTGCAGCAAACCCAGGCCAGTCTCAACAGTTGTGAAGAACCGCTTGAAGCGGCGCAGGAGCAAGTGGAAGTGTTGCTGATGCAACAGCTCGAGGCGCAAGAGCAAAAACACAATTACTTTGAGCAGATGCAACAAGCAAAGCAGCACTTGAGTGAAAAACAAGCCAGTTTAAAAGAGACGCAAAGTGAAGTGCAGCAACTCACTGAGTCGTTACAGCAACTCAAACTGGATGAACAAAGCTTGATGTTAAAAGCACAAAATGCCTTGGAGCCTTTAGAGGTGTTAGGGCGTCAGCTTAAAACTGAGCTAGAAAATTTGCCTGATGATGCCAACCTGGGGCGCTACCAAGCGCAACTGAACCAAATCAGTAGTGATGTTGAAAAGTTGGGGGCGGTAAACTTAGCGGCAATTGATGAGTTTGCTGAAGCAAAGCAGCGCAAAGAGTATTTAGATGCGCAATTGCAAGACCTCAGTGATGCGCTAGCGTCACTTGAAGGGGTTATAAGAAAAATTGATAGAGAGACTAAGGCGCGCTTTAGCGCGACCTTTGAGCAGGTGAATTCAGATTTGGCTGAGCTATTTCCTAAAGTCTTCGGTGGCGGCAGTGCTTACTTAGAACTCACCAGTGATGACCTATTAGAAAGTGGGGTATCCATCATGGCAAGGCCTCCTGGTAAGAAAAACTCAACAATTCATCTGCTAAGTGGTGGAGAAAAAGCGCTGACCGCATTATCATTGGTATTTTCAATATTCAGACTAAATCCAGCGCCGTTTTGTATGCTGGATGAGGTAGATGCACCACTTGATGATGCCAATGTTGGGCGATTTTGTCGCTTAGTAGAAGAAATGTCACAAACGGTGCAATTTATTTATATCAGTCACAATAAAGTCGCGATGGAAATGGCGGGCAGACTGACGGGGGTAACTATGGCGGAACCAGGGGTGTCTCGCATGGTTGCCGTAGATATAGAACAAGCAGTGCAAATGGCACAGGCATAACAACAAAAAGGTGAGCAATGGCCACAGAGTTAAGATGGGCATTAATCGTGATCAGTGCGTTGGTCATAGGTGGACTTTTGATCCATGGACTTTGGTCGGTGAGAAAGAAAGACGCAGAAGGGTCGCAACCGAAGCGAGCTGATGACACAACAAGCGATCATATTAAAGAGCCAAACGAACCTGAGATTGGAGAAATGGCGTTTACTGCGGTAGATGACGAGCCGGTGACTGAAGCGCCAACTGTCGACCATGAGCCCGAGACAGACACGTCTGAGGCTGTTAGTGAAGAGGAGAGCGATAGTCAGGTCAGCGAGCCACAAGACTTTATTATTCTGCACGTGCAAATGCCTGAGGGTCTGACTATGGCAGGATCTCGCCTGTTGCCTGCGGTGTTAAGTTTGGGTTTTAAGTATTCAGACGAAGGTTTTTTCAATCGCCATTTAGAGCCCTCGGGAAATGGCCCTGTGCTGTTTAGGTTAGTGAATATGTATAACCCGGGCACCTTTGATATTGATCATATGGAACAGTTTAGTACTGCAGGGATCAGCTTGTTTATGACGTTACCCTGTGAAGGCGATAACTTGGCCGCATTCAATATGCTTCATAGTGCTGCGAAAAAGCTCGCTGAAGAATTTGGTGCCACTGTACTTGATAAAGACCGTGAACCACTTACTGTAGAAGCCGTAAGAGGGTATGTTGAGAAAGTGCGCGAGTTTGCCGCATAACAATCGATTAATTTGCTACTAAGCCACCAGATCACGCTGGTGGCTTTTTACGTTTAGAGGTAATGATTAAGATGTCAGGAACCGTCGAGAGTCAAATCGCTGCATTGCGACAGCAACTAGAAGATTTTAATTATCAGTATTATGTATTAGACAACCCAAGCGTGCCTGACGCTGAGTATGACCGTATGATGCGGCAGCTTATCTCTTTGGAGCAACAGCACCCAGAATTACTGACCCCCGACTCACCCTCGCAAAAAGTGGGGGGAGAAGCGCTGAGTAAGTTTCAACAAGTGACCCATAAAGTCCCCATGCTATCGTTGGATAATGCCTTTGATGAAGCTGAATTCACAGCGTTTAATCGCCGTTTAAAAGAGCGCTTAATGGTAAGTAACGACATCGCCTACTGTTGTGAACCGAAACTTGATGGCTTAGCAGTATCGATTTTATATCGCAATGGCGTGCTAGTTCAGGCGGCAACTCGTGGTGATGGTCAGGTCGGTGAGAACATCACTGAGAATGTTAAGACCATTCGCAATGTGCCGCTGAAGCTCAGAGGTGAGAACGTTCCGCAAGAAGTGGAAGTCAGAGGTGAGGTTTTTATAGATACGGTGGGGTTTGAGAAGTTAAACGCCACCGCACAAGCAAAAGGCGAGAAAACCTTCGCTAACCCTAGAAATGCTGCAGCTGGCAGCCTGCGACAACTCGATTCCAAGATCACCGCAAAGCGCCCTTTAATGTTCTATGCCTACTCAATGGGCCTAGTTGAAGGGGGTGAACTGGCTGATGAGCACTATGCTCAGTTGCAACAACTTCAGAGTTGGGGGCTGCCCATGAGCCCAGAGACCAAGTTAGTAGACAATGCCCAGCAAGCGCTGGGTTACTATCAAGACATCATGGCACGCCGAAGTGAGTTGCCTTATGAAATTGATGGCGTGGTGATCAAAGTCAATAACAAACAACAGCAGGAGCAGCTTGGCTTTGTGGCTCGGGCACCAAGATGGGCCATTGCTTTCAAATTCCCAGCACAAGAAGAAATTACTCAATTATTGGATGTTGAATTTCAAGTTGGGCGTACAGGGGCAATGGGTGTCACCCTGAACACAAATGTTTCAAATAGAACGCAATTAGAATTCCAAATGGCAGCATAAGGGTAGTAGTGATGTCTAACTATAAATTAAACGAAAACCAAATCGCTATTATTGAAAAGCTAAATCTAGAACTTAGTGTCACTGATGTAGAGAGTCTTTTTTCTTTAAACGAGCACAGCGTTGAAGAGTTGGAAACACTTCTTAAAGTTGCCAATGCACTTTATAGATCTGGTTCCCCTATTATTGAAGATGAAACATACGATGGCTTTTTAGCTTACTTCCGTGATTTAGATCCTGACAATCCCTTCTTATCAAATGTAGAGCCTGAAGTTCTAATTGACAGTAAAACGGTCCCTCTCCCTCAAAAAATGCTGTCGACTGATAAGGCTTATTCCTTTGAAGAAATTAAAAAGTGGACTGAAAGAATTGTCAAAGCAGCCTCAGAAATTAACTTTAATCAAAAGTTAATTGAGCTAAAAATTACTCCAAAGCTTGATGGCTATGCTGCATATGATGATGGGAGCAAACTTTATACCCGAGGTGATGGTACTAGAGGCCAAGACATTACTCGTGCATTTGAACGAGGACTCAAAGTTGCAAATAACGCAGCAAGAGGATTAGGACCCGGTGAAATCGTAATTAAGAAAAGTTATTTTGATGAAGTATTAAGTGATAAATTTGAGAACTCTCGAAATATACAAGCAGCGATTATTGCTGAAAAGAAAGTCGATGAAGACGTCCAAAAAGCAATCGACGACGGCGCCTGTGTTTTCTACCCTTTTTCAGAATTACAAAACTGGACAGGAAGTATTGATGAATTGTTGTCAAATTTCGAGAGTATTCTTGAAAAGATGTGGAATGCAGTTGATTTTGATATTGATGGATTAATCATAGAATCGACTAATACGCTAGTTAAAGAACATATGGGGGCTACTAGAAAGTTCCATAGGTGGCAAATTGCGTTCAAAGTGAATAATGAATCTGCTGAAGTTGAAGTGTTGAGAGTTATTCCCCAGACTTCAAGGACTGGTCGTGTTTCCCCTGTAGCTGAATTGGTCCCGACCAAACTGAGTGGAGCTACTTTAAGCAAAGCAACAGTCCATCACTATAATATGGTGAAAACAAATGGAGTTGGTCCTGGGGCAATCATTAAGCTAGTTAGAAGTGGCTTGGTTATTCCAAAAATTGAAATGGTTATAAAACCAACAAAACCTGAGTTGCCAGAAAAATGCCCTAGCTGTAATGCTCACCTTATTTGGGAAGGTGATCATTTAATGTGTCCAAATAAGTCAGATTGTCCTGCTCAAACAGAGAATACGCTTATTCATTTCTTTAAGACATTAGGTAATGTCGACGGTTTTGGCCCGAAAGTCATTGAAAAAATAACCAATTACGGCATAAAGCATATTCACGAAATCTATGAAATACCAAAGCATAAGTTTGTTGGTTTTGGATTCGGTGATAAAACATCTCAAAACCTCGTTGACCAATTGCAAGCAAGTAAAGACATCGAAATTGAAGATTGGAAATTTCTTGCAGCATTTGGTGTTAGCCGATTAGCTGGAGGAAACTGTGAAAAATTACTTCAACATCACTCAATCGTTGAGCTTTTCGAAGTATCAGTCGAGGAGATGGTTAAAATTGATGGCTTTGCACAACTAAGTGCAGAAGCAATTGTCGAGGGACTTGCAAACGTTAGAGAAGAGTTTTTCAAGGTGTACAACCTTGGTTTTAACTTAAGTGTCACACCAAAGGAATACGATAGAGAAAACTCAAGCTCTCCTATCGCTGGAAAAGTAGTCGTTTTTACCGGCTCTATGCAACAAGGTTCTCGTAGTGATATGGAAAAGCAAGCAAAAGCTCTTGGAGCCAAAGTGGCTAAATCAGTCACCGGCAATACTAACTATCTGGTAACAGGTGAGAAAGTTGGTGAAACCAAAATTAATGCGGCCCGTGATAAAGGTGTTGAAGTGTTAACAGAGGAAGAATATTTAGAATTAATAAGTTAACTTTGGTTGTCACCATTTAAAATAAATTAATTTTGCAGCTCGCTATAGCAATCCGGAATATTAGGGCTAGCGAGCTGCTTTTTAAATTTCTTAATCACTTATTTTCAGAGGAAGTAAGTTGTAATAACCAGGTGAATGTATCTAAGTATTCATCCATAGCAAAGAAATAGCAACATAAGGAGTCTAAGCGGCAAAAAAGGTAGTGTTTAGAAATCTGTGTCATTTCACTAGAATACACAAAAGAGGAATGA
>NZ_JBLWMW010000021.1:57472-73172 GCF_048515945.1 Pseudoalteromonas 'SMAR' | reverse complement strand
GGGTACTTGGATATTTAGGCGTTATTATCTGACACAGAATTTTGAACGCCCTCAAGACAATTTATTAAAAATTAGTTTTCACACAGTCTGGGCACAGAGCCGACCTTCGGCTCTAACTCGTTTTTGTCCATTGACGAGTTACAATCATAACTCGCCTTTGCCCCAATTCTTTGTTTCGACAGATTGAATACTTAAATGCATCATTTGACTTGCTTTTAGTAATGCTAGTAATCTGCCTTTAGGTTTGATTTGGTTTGGTGGTAATGTGACACCGAATAACTAGCATTCAAAGGGATAAAAATGGATAGAGTTGAAGAAGCACGGAGTCTATGTGAAGAAATACTGAAGAATGTAGAGTTAAGTGAGCTTCCGCTTCATTCTATAATCCTCAAAGCTTCTCGTGTAGCACGATTGATGAAAGACAGCGATATGCAAGAAATACTGCAATATGAAGCATCTGGTTATCCAAATTCGTCAGGTGCAGTTCGTTCAAAAGTATTCAATCTAGCCGGAATAGCTAATCGTGTATCAATTAATAAAGACGACAAATCAGGTGAAGAAAAGAAAACTTGCTATGTAGAATCAGTTCAAGAAATCGAAGCAGTCATCAGTGCAGAGTCCGAATCCTTAAGAGCATGCGATCCAAAGTTTGTGGCGCCTAGAAGGATACATCAAAGCAAAATTAGCATGTGGACAGGTCGCTTAGCTGCTAGGCGTGCATTCGTTCATTCATATATCCTAGATCAACTTACAGAGTTGAACTTTTCTAACCTCGCAGACAGTGTTTTTACTCGTATTAGGCTTAATGTAGATGCAAAAATAGCAAGTAAGGTTCCTGAAGCTGTTAAAAAGTTCAATGCAATACACGGCAACCTTGAATCTGACAACCCTGAAGATTGGTCTAATAGCGCTCATAGTTGTAGACGAATTTTGCAAGATTTGGCAGATGCGCTTTTCCCTCCCACACATGATAGAAAAACACCAGCAAATAAACCCATAAAGCTTGGTCCAGATAACTACATAAATCGACTAATTTGTTATGCCGAAGATCAGGTTAAATCGAAAACTTATACTGAGGTGGTTGGATCACAGTTAAAGTACCTTGGTCATCGGCTTGATTCCTTGTTTAATGCAGCACAAAAAGGCTCCCACTCAACAATAAGCACAAGAGAAGAAGCGGAAAGGTACGTGGTTTATACGTATATGATAGTAGGCGATATTCTCAGGCTTGCTAATGAAGAAAACTCTACTGAAGATGTAATAAAATCATAATTAACTACTAGTTAAAATGGTAAAATCATAAACACGTTTTTATTCAGAACCTTCATAGTTGGAGCTTCGTAACTGCCCCAAAGCAAGTTAGTGGGTAAATTCGCTGACTGGGTACAGCGGCAGTTGTTTTTGGCTCTTTTGCTTACGAAATATGAAAGCAGTCAATTTACAAGGTGTAAAACGGACTGCTTCCAAGTCTAATAAATTTGGTGAATTAAGTTAATTAGCTATTCCCAATCATCTTCTTCGTCATTTTGACAGCCACAGTCTTCAATTGCTCCGCCATAGAAAGCGTCACTTCCATCATCTTCTGTCCACATTGAAGTGGTACAGTAACAAAACTGGCATTGATAATGATATTCTGACATTTTAAAACTCCGTTGTCGCAGGTTCGTCTTTCTTAATTAACGACCATTGGACTTCTTTGAAGTGACCAAAAGGTGAAAATACACCTTGAATTGGCATTTCAAAGTAATAAATACAAAGTTGATTGATCAGCTCAATAAACTCATCTACCTGATAGGTTGGAGATATGCCCGAACTTTTTACCAGTTCAATAGGCCATTTTTTCTTTTGAATTTGTAGAATGAAATCAAGAAGCTGTAGTGAATTAGATATTTGATCCACTCCGATCATATATGGAGTGAACTCACCATCGAAAACAATTACTTTGTCTTCTGGATAAAAATACCAGTCACCACTCTTAAATGTCGGAGATTGATTAAATTTTTGTCCCCAAGTAATGTTTCTTTGCATTTGACCTAAGCTATTACTTTCAGGCTCAGATCGCTTTTTTAATATGCTTTCGCTTGCCTTAACCGCATCTCGGTAAGAGTTAAAGCCGTATAATTGATGGCTAACTATATCAAGCAATTCGGTATGTGACTTATCAGGGAGGTGACTTTTTAAACGCTTTGCAGCAGTTTTGATTTGTTTAATTTTTAATGGGGATAATTCTTTATTCATTACACTGTCCATTTATTTGTACCTATCCTGTTGCCCACTCACAGAAATACAATTAGTTCAGTGAAAGTATAAAGTTTGTAAGTAGTACCAAAGGCTTTGCCATAATTAGTGGGCGGCTAGCTTCTACAAGCAATTTAAGGTTAACTTGGCGGTAAAGGGTTGTCAAGGGAGTAATTGAGGACTATTTTTTACACCTTATTTTCACATTTAAAGTCAAAATGGGTTGAACTGGCACAGAGCCAGCTTCTAGTTCTAACCCTCTTTTGTCCAGAAGCGATTTTGGTGGCATAAGGGACAGTCTGTACGACTAGGTCACGCTTTACGACCATAGGTGTCAGATCGTGTATGAGTCAGTACAACTAACCTGAGTTTTATTCTTTCCGTATAATTTCGGATTCAAGTTTCGCGAGTTCCATCCTTCCACTCTGAGTATCACGAAAAATAAATAAGCTGTCGCCCTCAACCTTCAATCGGTAGTCGAGTATTTTTTCTATCCTTTTAAGCCGCTTTTTTAAATCCGCCAATGACGATCTAATACCAATTCTTTCTCGTAAATTATCTAGCTTTATAACTTGCTTAGAAGGCCTACCGCAGCGCTTCCGGCAGACTTCATAAAGTCTGCGTTCGAATGGTTTGGATAATTGAAAGTAACCTTCATGTAATGTTAAAACATCATTGTCATCAATCGTCTCAATGAGCCAATCGGGCAATGTTACTTGCCAGCGACTTAAACCACTACCTTCGATTAACTTAAAGCCTTCGATGAGACCCATACTTTCCAAAAATCTTCGGCCATTAAACTTATAATCAGTAGTGATTAAAGTTCCTGCGAGTCGATATAAAGCCTTTTCAACAAGTTTGTACTCCTTACCTGATGTTCCTCTTCCTGTGGCCTTTAGGAGATCATAGGTGTTGAAGTGAACCGTGTTGCAGTGCTCTAAGTTAGCATTTTTTGCGGCCATGATATGGCTCAAGCAGAAAATGAGTATCTCTTTATCTTTGATAGTTGCTCGACCTAGGACGCTTGGAACAATTTTTATCGATACGCCTTTATATGAAAAATCCAGAACACCTTTAGACTTACCGTCTAATGCAAACACAGGCCACACCATTGAAAACATATCTGATTTCAAATTGACATGAGTCATTTTGCATTCGAAAGACGCCATAACTAGCGTTACTTGTTTCTTGGTTGAGTAGCTAACCAGTTGTGAAAATCTTCAACGGGGAAAAGTAATCGAGCACCAATTTTAATATGCGGTGGTAATGGGTAATTTCCACAGCCTTGCTTGTTCTTAGAAATTTGATTAAAAAGAGCTTGTTTGCTGATAAAAAGTAAGTCGGCTACTTCTTCTGAACGATAAAATATCTTTTCCATTATAGTTGACCTCATAGCGTAGGCGTTGAGCTCAATTATTAGCTCAACACATTATTAATTAGTTGAGCGACAATGGTAATTAAGTGTTCACAGAGTTGTCCTTGAAAAGCTAGGGGAACTTTCGGGGGGTTTTTGATGTTTTAGGGACAGAGCAACTTGTTTTAGCAATTAAAAAGATATAACCATCTGATTTTTATTGCTATTATTTTTTCATGTGGGTTGGTTAGAGAATGTTCCTACAAAAAAGTTCGTTTGATAATCTTTTTAAGCAGGCTTTTGGAGAGGTTCTATACAATATCACTTACATTTGAAATGAAACAAAACAGCGAAGAAAATCACAAGACTTAGAATCAATACGCAACCAGCGAGTAAAGGAGCCATGTTTAAATCCTGCCAGCTTTAATTGCTGTGAAAAGGTCATTTTTTAGCTTGTCGTAGCGTCGAGTAGCGCGAATTGCGAACACCATTAAAATCCACATTTGAAACCATTCGTATAATGTCATAACTGCAATCTCTGCTAATGCTTTGCACTTGAGTATAGAAAAGATCCTTCCCAATTACACAAAGCAATAACCCACTCACTAATATTTTGCTGTTTCTGCTCATTACAACCGATAAACGGGAACGTGATTTCTTTGCTTCGAGATTTGAAATGACTGAAAGGCTCTAGTCTAATGTCCCAAATCTCACCGGTTTCATTTGTCACATCAAAAGCCAGCGCCTTTTGAGAAATCAAAACCAAAAACATTTCTTGCTCTGACCGCACTTCTTTCTCAAATGATAGCCCTAATGGTTCACATTCAGCTTCGATACCAGCTAAGCGGCTTTGAAACTCAGCTACTACAGGGATGAATGGCCTTAGCTCAACTTTTTTGTATAGATCTAAAAGTAGCATTACATTGCTCCTTAAAATTAGGCATGCCTAATTTTGAGCACTGCCATATTCTTTAAGTGATTAGTAATAGGTGTCGTAAAGTTCACCACGTGATTGCGCATCTTCAGCCTCTTCACGCGACATAAATTCACCATCAGCGATAATATTGCCCATACCATCGTTCAATTGATCGAGTTGCTTGTTTTCGTTCGACGACTGCTCATCGCTTGTAAATAAACTTACCAGCAAGTAGATAGTCCCGACTAATACACACACAAATGTTTCGAGCATATTCATTCCTCCAAATTCAAATTACTCAGAAAAGTAAGAGCTAAGTATTCCTTAGTATCTAGATTCAATTAAAGCTAAGAAGATCTTAGTTTTCAAGTTTAGAACAGCAAATAATGAAAACTAATGACGAATCACCATTTCCAAAGCGCTTAAAAGAGGCAAGAAAAGCGAAAGGGCTATCACAAAAACAGTTAGGGATTTTGGCTGGAATGGATGAATTTGCTGCATCGGCAAGAATGAACCAATACGAAAAAGGCGTACATGCCCCAGACTTCAAAACAGTGAAAGCTCTGGCTGATATTTTAGAAGTACCAACCGCTTACTTGTATTGTATAGATAACAAATTAGCAGAAAAAATATTAAACTGGTCAGCGAGCGAATAAACTCAGATATGTTAAGCGGCTCTGGGGAAGATCACACAGCACGGTGATTGTTGGCGTTGTAAAAATACAGCTTGAAAAGGGAACTGTTTGTGTTCCCTGAAGTCTCGGAGGCTTTTATTGTAAGTGGATGCTTGCGGAAGATAAAATTAGGCATGCCTAATTTTATAGCCTAAAAAAATCATGTGGTGTGATGCTTCGCACGTTCAATGGTCAGCTACCCAAATATGTATACGTGATACTAAACCGCTCATGTCCAAGTTCACGGCTAATTTGCATGCGTGCTTTGTAATCTAGCTCTCGCTCTTTGCCTACTAAATGCATACGGCGTGGACCGCCGTTCGCTGGGCACTGCCATCCGGTTAGTTCTAAGTAACGCTGGCGGGCGTAGTGATGGCGCAAGCCGTGGTTCTTGCTCAGGCCTACCTTTTTGGTTTCACGTTCATATCGGCGCATTTGGTCAACATAGCGGTCTGTAGCACGGATTAATGATGAGCGTGTAAAAGACCGGATCTCATCTAAAAGAGCTCGCTGTGATTCTTTAAGGATAGGCAAGGTACGGGGTTTACCGCCTTTGGTCCATGATCCTTTTAAGCGGATATGATTACCTTGGTCCGCGTAGCTGACGTTGAACTTGATCGCCTCTTCTCGGCGTAGCCCGAACTCTTGCTGTAGACGCAGGGAAAGCTTTAAATAAGGGCAGCCAACCTGAGCATGCTTCTTCATGTCTAATTCTTTGGACTTGCCTAGGGGGCTATTGCGTACTTTGTCGATGCCGTATTCATCATTGCTTCTGGCTACTACATTGCGTTTGCCAACTTTTTCAGCCCACCACCGGATTGCAGACATACGGTTCTTGATAGTCTTGTTTGAAAGCTTCTGTTCTTGCCAATGCTTTACCAAGGCTGTCACATGTTTTGGCTTAAGGCCTTTGGGGTCTTTAAGTTTAAAGCCGAAGCCATGAAGCTGCCTTGCTAAAAGGTTAAATATTTTCTTTCGGTCATTGCGTGTGCCGTGGCTGCGCTCTTTATGTGTAACGATTAAATGGTTTAGTGAGTATCCCAACTGGCTCATATCAATTCCTCATGGTTAAAAGTGGAAGATAGAAAACCAAAACCGAAGATCAGGGGGCATAAGCCAATATAGGTAAGTTTTAAAGCCACTTGGCTAGTACGTAACTAGACAAGTTGTCATAAGACACATGGGCTGACTGATCTAAAGCAAACAAGCAAAGCGGCGCTGAGTCTGTTGATTCAAGGCGCAGACTATAGTGGTTCTGGTGATTATTAATGTGGCTCTGTTGAGCCTGACAGCTACGGTTGTAGCTCCTCTTGACGTGTCGAGGGCAGTTGGGAGACGCCCGTTTTCTTGTTTGCTCGTCGTGAGCAGTTTCATATTTAAATTAACACATTGATCACTGATTGCAAGTGGCCAATTTACCTAGTGGATGCCTTTCCCTCTTCTGGCCCTTTGATTTTGCGGTCGGGTAATTGGGCTCAAGGCATCATGAGCAGAGGCCTTGAGCGGGGCGACTCTGTGAGTCGTCCCTACCTCTTCGAGTAGGTACGACTTGTTGTGACTCAACAAAAACGAACCACAATAGCGCGCCTATTCTGTTATATTTGGTCTCTATTTTAAGTTTCAGAACGCTGAATTTTCCCTTGTATGATGCTGTATCTGGACTTCGAAAAATAACCCTCAAGCTCGAACTTAGGTGCTACTTATTATGGTGCTTGATGATTAGATACTATCGATATTCTAATCATTGTTGAACACTGGCACTTCTTTATATATTTAACTGCTTGCATTAACCTTTTAGGTATCTATAGCCTCTGATATTGATAAACTGCACCCGCTCAAACATCTGCAATCAGCTAATGGAATTTCTGGGACTTCGTTTAGGCTATAAACTCCAATCTTGAACTTCTCACATGCCAAGCAGAAGTCACCTTCGAAGCGCATAACTTTCATGATATAGGGTAGTTCTAGCTCTTGAGACTTTAATGTTGCATCAGATATGCGAAACTTATTCTGTGCGAAGAATACTATCATGCGACAAATACTATCAGGATCTAGGTGCGTTCCATTGTTAGCCAACCTTTTCTTAAGTTTTGCATCCAGCTTTAAACCCCAAAGAAACATACGAATAGCACCTTGACGGGCTGAGGGTTTTAATTCGGGCTTAATTTCAGAGAGAATTCCAGGCCAATCATCGAGGATGGTTTCCAATATGAAAACCTCCTTGGAACTACCAAAATTAGACCATTCAACTCTTAAACCTGATGGGAATGGCAAACTCTGTTGATACTTTCTCACGGGAGCAAATGCACCCTCAAAGTTTCTGCAAATTGCCTCATTTACGGAGCTTTCTATTGCAGCGGTTGTCTCACTTTCAATCAGCTTGCCTTTGTCGCTCACTTTTTTGGCTCCCTCATCGGAGCACACCCAAAAATCATGCTCATATAGCTTGCCGTCAAATTGGGTCGGTGAAAATTTTAGGATTCTCGCAACTAAATCTGGTTTTGTTCCAGAAGTGGCTAAGTCAAGGCTTGAGGCAATTTCCCTAAGCTCTGTCGCTGAGTAGGTTGCTGTAGCTGCTTTTTCGGTGTTGGCTAATTTCAAAGTACCATCATTTTGAAACCCCTTGAAAGCGAGTTCGGCATTTTGCCCTAGATAACTATTCCAGTCTCTCATGTTTAAGACATTGGAGCGACTTTTAGGCTTCAAAAAGTTTTTGAGAAAATAGTATTCATTATTGTTCATCATGTGCGTACCTTTGCTTTAGATGATCTTCTAATTCAAAATATTCTTGTGTTACTTTATCAGGAAGCTTAGATAGCTTGTCGATTGTTGCCAAAAAATACAGCTGTAATTAGCCCCATTGTATGAATAGGAAAACATGAATATCGTCAACGCTTTTTAAATCAGGCTCAATAAAGTATTGCTACATCGCTCTAGGGGCATTTGTAACGTTATGGTGTATGTAAGGTCTCAGAAGGTACGTTCGTATGCAGCTGTAATTCTGCTATAGTGAAAGTAGCACAGAGGTAGCACAGAGTAATTTGTGTTAGTAGGTATTTACTTGGGAAGCTTGTAGAAATGGTGGCCCCACCTGGACTCGAACCAGGGACCTAACGATTATGAGTCGTGCGCTCTAACCAACTGAGCTATAGGGCCATTTTATTTTGTAAGTGCTCATTAAATTCATCCATGAAGCGGTATCCTGTCGGCGTCCTGCCTCCACCTCATCAAGCTGCGAAGCGATGCTTCGGTCTTGACTCGCCCAACTGAGCTATAGGGCCATTTGCTTTGATGAATTTAAGATAAATCACTGAAAGCGCTGGCAGTATAAGAATTTTTAACAGGCTTGTCACTATCAAATGGTGAAAAAGTCCGACTTGCGGAGTTTGATTGCTTATTATTAAAGCAAATTAATTGTGCCTTAGCTTGTGGTGATGTTTTTGGGTGGGAAGGTTCATGCTGAACGGTGAAGATCGTAGTGCAGAAATAAAAGCGCCGGCACGAGGCCGGCGGCTTTTCGGAGAACGAATTAGGTTATTGTAGACCTAGTTTTTTCTCTAGGTAATGAATGTTAGTGCCACCATTTTGGAAATTTTCGTCAGATAAGATCCGCTTATGCAGTGGAGTATTGGTTTTAATACCGTCAATCACTAACTCATTTAAGGCGTTTTTGGCACGGGCAATAGCAACATCACGATTCTCACCGTAAGTAATTAACTTACCAATCATGGAGTCGTAATGTGGTGGCACCGTGTAGTCGGCATAAATGTGGCTGTCCCAACGGATCCCAAGACCACCGGCAGGGTGGAAGCGAGTAATTTTACCCGGCGATGGGATAAAGCTTTCTGGGTCTTCCGCGTTAATACGGCACTCAATCGCATGGCCACGAATGATCACGTCTTCTTGAGTGATAGACAGCGGCTGACCTGCAGCAATCTTTAATTGCTCTTTGATGAGATCCACACCAGTGACCATTTCTGTTACTGGGTGCTCAACCTGAATACGGGTGTTCATTTCAATAAAGTAGAACTCGCCGTTTTCATATAAGAATTCGAAAGTGCCAGCGCCACGATAACCAATCTCGAGACAAGCACGTGTACAGCGGTCACCAATGTACTTACGCATTTCTGCGGTAATACCTGGCGCAGGTGCTTCTTCTACGACTTTCTGATGGCGGCGCTGCATAGAGCAGTCACGCTCACCTAAGTGAATCGCATTGCCTTGGCCATCAGCGAGTACTTGTACTTCGATATGACGTGGGTTTTCTAGGAATTTCTCCATGTAAACCATGCCGTTACCAAAGAACTGTTTGGCTTCTTGTTGAGTAAGTGCGATTGAGTCAATCAGTTCTTTTTCGCTACGTACAACTCGCATACCACGACCACCACCGCCGCCTGCGGCTTTGATGATAACCGGGTAACCAATGCGCTTAGCAATTTGTAAGTTGCGCTCATTGTCTTCTGTGAGTGGGCCATCAGAACCCGGCACACAAGGCACGCCTGCTTTACGCATTGCCTCAATTGCCGATACTTTGTCGCCCATTAGGCGAATGGTGTCGCCTTTTGGTCCAATAAAAATAAAGCCACTTTGCTCAACTTGGTCGGCAAAGTCTGCGTTTTCTGAAAGGAAACCATAGCCTGGGTGAATAGCGACAGCATCAGTCACTTCAGCCGCAGCGATAATACGAGGAATATCAAGGTAGCTTTCGTTGGCTGCAGGTTTGCCAATACAAATGGTTTCATCCGCAAGAAGAACGTGTTTGAGGTCACGGTCGGCTGTTGAGTGTACCGCAACCGTTTTAATCCCCAGCTCCTTGCAGGCACGCAATACGCGAAGTGCAATTTCACCTCGGTTTGCAATGACTACTTTATCTAACATAACGTTGACCTTCTGCGTGATTATTCGATGATGAATAGCGGTTGGTCGAATTCTACTGGCTCACCGTTTTCAACTAGAATGGCTTTTACCACACCGGCTTTGTCTGATTCGATCTGGTTCATCATTTTCATTGCTTCAACGATACATAGAGTATCGCCAACGTTTACTTTGCTGCCTACTTCAACGTAAGCGGCTGCCGTTGGTGATGAAGCGGCGTAGAATGTACCTACCATTGGTGATTTTACTTGGTGGCCAGATGGTGCACTGCTTTCTTCTGCTGGTGCTGCTTCAGCCGACGGTGCCGCTGGCGCTGCAGCTGCTGGAGCCGCCGCTGGAGCTGCTGCAAACTGCTGTGGTTGTGCATAGACTGGAGCATTACTGTGACGGTTAATGCGAACCGATTCTTCACCTTCGGTGATCTCCAGTTCTGCAATGCCTGATTCTTCTACTAGCTCGATAAGTTTTTTGATCTTGCGAATATCCATACAATGACCCGCCTGTTAGTTAATTTGAGTTATTTTGTTTTCGCAGTTGCGCCAGCGCAGCGTCGAATGCTGCACGATAGCCCAACGCGCCTAATCCACATATCACCCCTTGCGCCACATCAGAGAAATAAGACTTGTGACGAAAAGGCTCTCTGGCGTACACGTTAGTGAGGTGTACTTCATAAAAAGGAATGCTCACACTTAATAAAGCGTCTCTGAGCGCTATGCTGGTATGGGTAAATGCTGCCGGATTAATAATAATCGCATCACAGCGGCCATACTGAGCATGGATTGCGTCGATGAGCTCTGCTTCACTGTTGCTTTGGATGTGAGACAAACTGACTTGCTGGTTTTCGGCGTATTCTGTAAGTGCATTAACCAGTTCGGAAAGGGTCTGCGTGCCGTACTTATCTGGCTCACGACGTCCTAACATATTCAAATTAGGGCCGTTTACTAATAAAATCTTTAATCTTGCAGACATATTACGCGAACTTCCTTTAACTAATGCTTTAGCCAAAAATGTATACTGTATGGCTTACTAACTTAAGCCGAAAACTAGCAAATAGCAAATAATTATCCATTTCGTCGACTATTATAGAGAGTTCGCGGTAAATAGCAGCAAAATACTGGTCTAATGAGAAGGGTGGGGCAACCAAGGTTGCCCCTTTTGTTGATTATTTCGCGGCTTGCTTTGCCTTTTCTAGGTGAGCGGCAAAGTCATCGGCATCCATAAAGCCAGTCACACGTAGCTTTGACATTTCTTCACCTTGGCTATTAAAGAACAGCATCGTAGGTAATCCAAATACCGTAAAGTGCTCCATAATCGCCTGGGTGTTGTCGTTGGCTTTGGTTAGATCTAGCTTTAATAACTCATAATCTTGAAATTGCGCTTGTACTTGTGGCTCGGGAAAGGTGTACTTCTCAAACTCTTTACAGGCCACACACCAGTCTGCGTATAAGTCCACAATTGCCACTTTGCCCTTGGCGTTGGCGGCAGCCACTTCTTGTTCTAATGCTGCTAAATCAGGAATAAGGCGAAACGTTTTCTCCCCGGTAGTGGCTTCATTAACCGCAGTATTGGTCACCGCCACTGGTTGTGCTGCTGGGAAAAGTAATCCTTTAACCCCAAACAAGCCCGATATAAATAAGGTAAGCGCCACACTCCACAGCAAGGTTCTCCCTTTACCTGGGTTAAGCTGGCTCTGCCAAAAGTGCATATAAAGGGCGGTTGCTATAGCCAATCCAGAGGCCAACGCAATAATGGTGTCAAAGTCGAGAATACGCTCGAGTAAGATAAGCGGCACGAACAGCATCACAAATCCAAATAAGGTCTTAACCTGATCCATCCAGCCGCCGGCTTTCGGCAGTAGTTTCCCGCCTGAGGTGCCAAGCAACAATAACGGCAGACCCATGCCTAAGCTAAGCGCATATAAGGTCAACGCGCCGACCATATAATCACCGCTTTGCGCTACAAACAGGAGGGCGCCAGACAGCGGTGCTGTGGTACAAGGCGAGGCAATAAGACCCGATAGCACACCCATGCTAAACACGCCCCAGTAATTACCGCCTTTTTGTTTGTTGCTTAGCTGGGTAAGTTTTTCCATTATTCCGCTAGGTAGGCGAATTTCGTACAGACCAAACATAGAAAGCGCCAACACTACAAACAGTAAGCTAAAGCTGATCAGCACTGCTGGATGTTGTAAGTAGCCTTGCACTTGGCCGCCAAAGTAAGCCACCACTAAACCCAAAGCGGCGTAGGTAACTGCCATGCCTTGCACATATACAAACGACAAGCCAAAGGCCTTGCGCGTAGAAAGTCCCTGCTGACCGGCAATCAGACTCGATAAAATCGGGAACATTGGGAATACACAAGGAGTAAACGCCAAGCCTATACCAAGACCAAAAAAGGTTAAGACGTTCGCCAACAGGCTGCGCTGCATTAATTGTTCTGTGAAAGATAAATCGTCATCGCTGCTTGTTGCAGAGTCGCTGGCTTGCGCTGTGTCGTTACGGCTGGATTGCGGCGAGGCAGAAGAGGCGGCTTGAGTGTCGTTTTGCTCACTGGCAATGACACTTAATGGCACTTCGACAATTTCAGGAGGGTAGCAAAGCCCCGCTTCAGCACAGCCTTGGTAGCGAATTTTTACTACTGCGTTTTCTTCAACGTTGCTGAGCTTAGATATAATAGAAAGGTTATTGAAATACACCTCAGTGCGGCCAAAAAACTCATCTTCTATCATTTCCCCGGGGTCTAGCTCTGGCACTGCAATGTCAGCACCTTTGGCTATTATCTCGAGGTTTTTCTTATATAAGTAATAGCCATCGGCAATATCCCAGCCGACAAAAAGGGTTTTCCCTTGCTGCCCAAAGTCAAACTTAAACGCTTCTTTAACGGGCAGAAAGCTTTGCTGCTTGGGTTCAAGCAGGCTGTCTAACACTGCATTGTTGGCAAAAACAGGAAAAAACAGTAGCAGTGAAAATAGAGCTACGAGCAGTCGCATTAATTTAATACCTCATCCATCCATTTGAAATAACTTAGGTTGCCGCCGGTAATATCGATCACTTGGATTTCAGGCACATCATAGCTATGCATGTCTTTAATGGCCGCCATCACCAGCTCAAGCTTTTCGGGCTTGGTTTTTATCAACAGTTTAACTTCTTGGCTGTGCTCGACTTCCCCTTCCCAAACATAAATAGACTCCATGTTGGGGATCAAGTTCACACAAGCAGCAAGCTTTTGCGTTACCAAGTGCGCTGCGATTTTCCGTGCTTCGTCAGTTGAGTCACAGGTTGAAAGCACAAGTTTGTATCTTATCGCCATTGTCATTTCCATTTTTGAATGATTGCTGGCATCTTAGCCGATAGTGAAATTAATCGAAAGCGCAGCACTGGTATTGCTTGAATTAAGACCCGCGCACCCATATTTATCTTTCGTTGATTTGGAGAAAGTATGTTTAGAATTCTATTTATATTGTTTATCGCCATTCCGATTATCGAGATCGCCCTGCTGATCCAAGTAAGCGAAGTCATTGGCGGGTTTGCCACCATTGCCTTGGTCATTGCCACCGCCATCTTAGGCGCTAAGCTAGTGAAACAACAGGGGTTGGGCGCGTACGTTAACGTCCAGCAGCAGATGTCGCAGGGGCAATTGCCTGCGCAAGATTTGTTTACCGGCTTGTGTGTGATCATCGCCGGAGTGCTGTTAATGACCCCAGGTATTATGACCGATGTGTTAGGCTTTTTACTGCTGACCCCAGCTGTGCGTAAAAAGTTAGCCAAATCATTATTGGCTCATGCTTCAGTGCGAGTACAAACACAAATGCACTCACGTCATTCAGGCTTTAACCAAAGCCCTTTTAATCACACCTCGGATGAGCCTGAAGATGCGCGAAAATCGTTTGATAATCAATCGAGTAATAAACCATCAAACACCATTGAAGGGGAATACGAAAGAAAAGATTAAATTTTTTTAATTTTTTCTCTTGGGTTTTAAATTGCCCATCCCCATTTATGTAAGCAATTAAAATTGCGGATGTTAACCAAGGGATCTACCCGAAGTTAACGGCGCCAATAACGTTATTTCTGTCATTGTTCAGAAACTGTTAGGAGAACTAAATAAATGAACATTCGTCCTTTACATGATCGCGTCATCGTTAAGCGTCTTGAAGAAGAAACAAAGTCAGCTGGCGGTATTGTGCTAACCGGTTCTGCGGCTGAAAAGTCTTCACGTGGTGAAGTTGTTGCTGTAGGCAACGGCCGCGTGTTGGACAATGGTGAAACTAAATCGTTAGAAGTAAAAGCGGGCGACACTGTGTTGTTTGGCTCTTACATCGAAAAAACTGAAAAGATTGAAGGTCAAGAGTACCTAATCATGCGCGAAGACAACATCTTAGGCATCGTAGAATAATTATTACTTTTTGGTTTACACGACACAGAATTTAAGAGGAATTTAAACATGGCAGCTAAAGAAGTTCGTTTTTCAAATGACGCTCGCAACAAAATGCTTAAGGGCGTTAACGTACTAGCAGATGCAGTAAAAGTAACTTTAGGTCCTAAAGGCCGTAACGTTGTTTTAGACAAATCGTTTGGCGCACCTACTATCACTAAAGATGGTGTATCGGTAGCGAAAGAAATCGAACTAGAAGACAAGTTCGAAAACATGGGCGCTCAAATGGTTAAAGAAGTGGCATCTAAAGCGAACGATGCAGCGGGTGATGGTACCACAACTGCAACCGTACTAGCTCAGTCTATCGTTAACGAAGGTCTAAAAGCAGTGGCTGCGGGCATGAACCCAATGGACCTTAAGCGCGGTATCGACAAAGCGGTAATCGCAGCAGTAGAAGAGCTTAAAGCGCTTTCTGTGCCTTGTTCAGACAACAAAGCCATTGCTCAGGTAGGTACTATCTCTGCAAACTCTGATAAAGAAATCGGCGACATCATTGCTGAAGCAATGGAAAAAGTAGGCCGTGAATCAGGCGTTATCACAGTGGAAGAAGGTCAATCACTACAAAATGAACTAGACGTAGTGGAAGGTATGCAGTTTGACCGCGGTTACCTATCTCCTTACTTCATCAACAACGCTGAAAAAGGCCAAGTTGAGCTAGACAACCCACACATTCTGTTAGTAGACAAAAAAGTATCTAACATCCGTGAGTTGCTACCAACACTAGAAGCGGTTGCTAAAACCAGCAAGCCACTACTTATCATTGCTGAAGACTTGGAAGGTGAGGCGCTTGCAACTCTAGTTGTAAACAACATGCGTGGCATTGTAAAAGTAGCCGCTGTTAAAGCGCCAGGCTTCGGTGACCGTCGTAAAGCCATGCTACAAGACATCGCTATCCTAACTGGCGGTACCGTTATCTCTGAAGAGATTGGTCTTGAGCTTGAAAAAGCAACTATCGAAGACCTAGGTACTGCGAAACGCGTGGTTATCACTAAAGACGACACCACAGTGATTGATGGTGCTGGTGAGCAAGACGCAATCGACGGCCGCGTGGCACAAATTAAAGCACAAATTGAAGAAGCAACATCTGACTACGATAAAGAAAAGCTACAAGAGCGCATGGCAAAACTTGCTGGTGGCGTAGGCGTTATCAAAGTCGGTGCAGCAACTGAAGTTGAAATGAAAGAGAAGAAAGACCGCGTAGAAGATGCA